>CAYLTB010000005.1:0-50981 GCA_964386675.1 uncultured Verrucomicrobiota bacterium | reverse complement strand
GCCCGCTTCCGCGGCGACCGGCGCGCGGCCCTCAGTCTGACCTTCGACGACGGCTTCCGCGACGAGGTCCGCGATGCGCTCGAAATCCTCGATCCGCTCGGACTGAAGGGCACCTTCTTTCTGATCCCGCACGCGATGGCGCCGGAGCATCCCGACCACGAGAAGTTCATTACGTTCGAGCAGGCCCGCGAACTGATCCGCAACGGCCACGAGGTCGGTACGCACGGCCAGACGAAGTACAAGCTGCACGAAGCCGATGACGCAACGCTGGACGAACAGGTCAACGGCGGCTGGCAGTTGCTGAACGACCGCACCGGCGTGGCGCCGGTATCGTTCGCCGTGCCCGGCGGCAGCGACAACCGCGATCCGCGCGTGCAGGCGAAGATTTTCGAGCGGCATCATTTTCTGCGCCTGCACGCCCTCGGTTACGGCAACACGGCCGAGCGGCGGTGGTCAGACCGGAAAACCCGCGCGCGCTTGCAGGCAGCGGCCCGGTCCGGCGAGTGGCTGACGGCTTGCATTCACTCGATCGTCGGCGGTTATTCTCCGTTTGCGAGCAAAGCGGAATTCCGCCGCCACTGCGAATGGCTGCGGGCGCAGGACGACTGGCTCTGGGTCGCGCCGATGGGCGAGGTGGGCCGGTATGTGCGGATGCGCGACGCCGCCCGCATCGAGATTCTCTCAGCGCAGCCGCGGGCGGTGCGGTTCCGGGTGTCGTGCGCGCTGGAGCCGCGCGACGTCTTCGACCGGCCGCTGACTGTGGTGGTGGACGCACCTGCCGTGCGCGCCGTCTCGGCGACGGACCACGACGGCCGCGGCCTGCGCTTCTCCATCCGGGACGAGGAAATCCGGGTGGAGGCGCCGGCCAATGGACGCCCCGTTACGCTGGCGTGGTGAGCCGTCGTAGAAGCCCTGCCTCTCCTACGGGCCGTCGCATCATGGTCTGAACATGATCGGACCGGGACGCCTCTTTTCTGGCCGCCGTAACTTGGGAACGGTGGCATCGTAGGTCCAAAGAAAAAGAAGCAAAAAGAAAGCCATCGGCATCCCCGGTCCTGTGGATAAGCTTGGCCTTATGGGGCCTTGGGGGCCCCCCGGCCAGCTTACCCACAGGCATGCGGGGATGCACATACCAGGGCGCGCAGTCCCTTGCGCGTCGTATCCCTGGGGTGTTCGCGGCGGCCAACGGAGTGGCCGCCCTGCCATCGCTCGGTTGGCCCGATTGCGGCGGCGAAGGGACTTGCATCCCTGCCACAATTCAGGCGGAACCATCGCCGGCGACCGCGCAGGGCAGGCGTTGTTTTTCGCGCGGGGCTAGAGGAAAAACCGCATCAGCGCGTCGGCGTAGAGGGCCATCCCGCGCTCGTCGGGGTGGTTGATGGCATTGAGCAGCAGGCTCGTGTAGGGCAGACCTTGCCGCCACAGCCGGCCCCAGCGCTTCGAGGCATCCGTCAGCGGAACGCCGCGCTGCCGGGCGAACGAGCGTAGCGCCCCGATATGCGGTCGCGGATCGTTGTCGCAGTGCTTTTCCGAGCGCA
This sequence comes from uncultured Verrucomicrobiota bacterium, assembly GCA_964386675.1. Lineage (GTDB taxonomy): Bacteria > Verrucomicrobiota > Kiritimatiellia > PWTM01 > PWTM01 > CALGXT01. Next base: position 49,443 of record CAYLTB010000005.1, on the reverse strand, counting down.
GTCCCATCCAGTCGGGCCGGACGTAGTGCGGCGTCTGGATAATCCATTCCGCGCCGATCCGGCCGAAATCGGCGAGGAAGCGGCCATACTCGCGCGCTACGTCCGCCTCCGTCTGAAGGTGCACGTCATTGACGAATTCGGAGACAACCAGGTCCGGCCGCGCGTCCAGCACGGCGGCGGCAAAGCAATGGGCCGCGTCCGCGGGCGGGGCGTCCGCGAAATGCCGACTGTTGTGCGCGGCCCAGCCTGCCGTCCGCAGTTCGATTTGCGCCGCCGGATAGCGGCGGCGCAGCCGCGCGACGAACTGTTCCTGCCAGCGGTTCTCCGGAAACCCGGGGCCGGCGAGGTAGGCGGCTTCGGTGACGCTGTCGCCCCAGGCCAGCACCCGCAGCGGGCCTCCGGCCTCCAGCCGGGCGCGCGTACGGACCACGCCCCTGGCGTCGGGCAGCGGCCCTTCCGGGAACGCGGTTTCCAGAATCGGGAACAAACGGTCTTCATCGAGACATTCCAGTCGGGCGCCGATCCAGAGACGGGCGAGGACGCGCTCGCCCGTCGCCGGTGCGGGGGAACGCGGCGCGCAGACATGCGGCTCGCCGGCACGCACCGCCACCGTGCCGCCGGGCGTCTCAACGACCGAATCCAATCGCTTCCATCCGCACCGGTAGGAGATCCGCACGGCCTGCTCCGCCGAAAGCCTGCCGCCCGGCAACCGCCCCAGCACGGCCCACTCGGGATCGAGGCGGAAGTCCACGCCTTCACGCAGCGGCGTTCCGTCGTCCGTTGTCACGCGCACGGAATCCGGAACCAGGCTGTCCTTGGCGGAGGTCTCCTGCGTCACGCATTGCCGCAGCCGCTCGCCGCGCAACCAGCCCGGCCGCGCGGCATCGAACAGCGGCAACCGCGCGTGACGCTCATCCGCGACCGTTCGGATCCCAGCGGGTTCGACGTCCAGCAACGTCGGACGGCCCGCGCCCCGCCGGCGCGCCGCGATGCGCCAGGGACCGGCAACCCATAACTCGAACTCCGATGCGGTCATACGTCGAGGCGCCTCCGGCCCCTCCCGCATCATTCGGCCGGCGTTGCCGCCGGATTGTTCTGGGGCGCCCGAACTTGCGGCGGGCCCCAGGGGATGTCATATGAGTCGCGACGGGTGCGAACATTGGGCCCGCGCTCTCCGCCGTCGTCCCGGCCGTCCGGTCCAACACTGTAGAGCGCGAAGCCCGCCTCCGTCCGGCGATAGATGAGCGGCGCGCCGGTGAAGGGATCGTCCGGAACGGGGGAGAGCAGGCCCGCATCTAGCGCGGCCAGCGCGACCGGATATTCCCCGTGCGCGGCGCGGTGGCGCTCGAGCGCGAGGCCCGTTCGCGTGACGCAGAGGGCGGCGATGAAATGCTCGTATCGCTCGCGAACCGGACCCATCGCCGGTGCGAACATGCGGCTGAAGATGGCGATGCGGGGCGGCTCCCACCGATCGAAATAGTCCCGGTTCGTCTGCGTGTAGGGCAACTTCAATTGTCGCGTGAACTCGAGCATGACTTCGAGATAGGCGGCACGGTCAATATTGCGCACCGGTTGCGAATAGATCAGCCGTCCCAGCAACATCCGGCCGAAGGACAGCTCGGAACCGGTCAGTTTCGCCAGGTCCGTCAGCGGCCGGGTGAACACGGGATCACTCATCAGCAGGCGTTCGCCGTCCATGGCCAGCAGCAGGGGTCCGCGGTCGCTCATCTGCGCCAGCAAGCGGTCCAGGCGCGCGGCCATCTCGGCATCCGGCGGGCCGTCCGCGGCCAGCGCGGCGATCCGTTCCAGCGCGAAACTGGCGACATGGGCACGGACCAGTTGACTGATCAGGATCCGCTCGCCGCGCAGTGCATCGGCCGTGCGCAGCGCCAGCCAGGCGCTCTTCCAGGCCCCGGCGCGGTCTCCGGCGGCTGCCTGCCGACGGCTGTATTCGTCAACGATTTGGGTCAGGCTTCGCATCGGCACGAGGTGGGGGAGGACCATGGCGAAGCCTTTTTCCCAATGGTTGTCGAACCGGCACGCGGAGCGTTCGGCGGCTTGCCGGATCAGGTTCAGGGCCTCGGCGACTTCCGGGCTGGCCATCAGTTCGTCCAGACGCCGGCGCTCGTCGTCCGACACCTCATTATTCCGCGCCATCCGAATCGTCCCGCCCAGCCACTGTAAACGCGAGACCTCGCCCTCCGGAATAGCCGCCAGCAACTCGATCGCTTGTTGATACAACTGGGCCGCGTTTTCCTCGTCGGGCACCGTCGGCGGAATGACTTCGGCGGTGGTCATCGGACGGCCGTCCGCGGCGAAGCGGTCCAGCAGGGCCTGCACCTTGCGCCCCGTGATGCGCAAAGCGACCGCGTGCGCGAGCAGCAGCGCCAACAGCAGGCACAGCACGATTCCGGAAATGACCGCCAGTGTGCGATGTTTCATGGCTGCGTGTCCTTTCGGTTCCTGCCGGACTCAGCTATCGGGGTCGGAATCGGTATTGCAGGATGGACGATGGCGAAATTATTTGCGACTCCAATACGCTCTGCACATTCGTTGTCGGCGGCGAGGGGACTCGCCGCCCTACCTTCGTTGGGCTGAGCCCACCGCCGGGCGCACCGCGAATCCCTGGGCTGTTCACGGCGGCCAACGGAGTGGCCGCCCTACCGTCGTTTCGGCGGACCACGCTGCCGCGCGAGTGGTAGGGCGCGGACTCCGTTCCGCGCCGAGTCCCTGGGCCGTCCCACCCGTGAAAACCCTGTGGTGGCGATCTCCAAGCCGGTAAACAATCTCTCGAATCGTTGCCACGCGCATTTCCGATCCGACAAACCTTTAGCGTCCTCACACGTTCACGTGCACAACTTTCGCCGGCGGGAAGCCGTTGAAATGGGTCGCCGAAGCGTGGCTGTACGCGCCGATGTTCTCCGTGTAGACCAAGTCGCCGATTTTAAGGTCCGGCAGTGGCTCGGCCATCGAAATCGTGTCGAGCGCGTCGCAGGTGGGGCCGAAGACGGCGGAGGGCTGCGTCGCGCCGCGGCGGAACGCGCGCACCGGATAGCGCAGGTGGTCGAACAGGATGCCCGAGTAGGTGTGATAGACGCCGTCGTCAATGTAGTAGCAGCGCTTCCCATCCCGCTCGGCACGGCCGATGACGCGGGCGACCAATGTGGCGGCGGTGGCGACCATGAAGCGGCCCGGTTCCGCCAGGATTTCGATGTTCTTCTCCGGGAAGAGGCGGGCGATCTCGCGGTTCAGCAGCCGGGCGAGATCGCGAAACGGCCGGACGTTCGCGTCATAAGGCGCGGGAAAGCCGCCGCCGATGTCAACGAGGTTCATTTTCCGGAACCCGCGCAGGTGCGCCTCGCGGAAGATCGAAGAGGCGAGGGCGAGGGCCTGGATGTAGTTGTCGTAGTTGGTCGTCTGGCTTCCGACGTGGAAGCTGAGACCCTCGACGACCAGGCCCGCGCGGTGGGCGGCGGCGATGAGGTCCACGGCCTCGCCGGGCGCCGCGCCGAACTTGGAGGAAAGCTCGACCATTGCGCCGGTGTTCGGCACACGGATGCGCAGCGCGAGACCGGCGCGCGGCGCGTGGCGGCGGATCTTGCCGATCTCGTCGAAATTGTCGTAGGTCACCAAAGGCCGGAACGGGTCGAGCGCTCGGAGCGTGGCCTCGTCCTTGATCGGGTTGGCGTAAATGACTTTGTCCCAGATGAAATCCTGCCGCTCCTTGGGCGGCAGGTGCGCGATGTTTTCGTGGACGGTCATAAACTCGGGGAGGGAGGCCACGTCGAAACTCGCGCCGGCGCGATAGAGTGTGCGCACGATCGCGGGATCGGGGTTGGCCTTGACGGCGTAATAGGGCTGCACGCGCGGCAGCCGCCGGCGGAACTCGGCAAGGTTGCGCCGCAGCGCGTCGTGATCCACCACGAACAGCGGCGTGCCGTGCCGACGCGCCAGCCGCTTTAGCATTGCCTTCGAGATCATGCGTTGTCCTCCACGATCAATTCCGCCGAGCGCAGCGTCAGGTCCGCGCCGGCAGCGATGGCGACGTCGTCCCCGCCGCACGCGCCGCACACCAGGCGCAGCGGGTCGGCCGCGGTCTGCGCGCCGCACGCGCGGCAGCGCACCTGCACCGGCTCCGTCTCGATGACCAGCTCCGCGCCCTCGGCGCAGGTGCCTTCCGCCGCGGCCGGGAACGCAAAGCGCAGCGCCTCCGGCTCCACGCCCGAGAGCGCGCCCGCCCGCAGGACGACGCGCGCCACGCGGCGCGCGCCCTCGCGCTGCACCAGCCGCTCCAATTCCTCCATCACCGCCGCCGCCAGCGAAAGCTCATGCATGATACGCGTGCCGCCCTTCAGCAGATGCGCGGCAGCGGTTCGCCTTGCGGGCGATCCACGAGCCGCCGGCCGCCGACCAGTGTTTCCATCACGACGCGCCCGGCGTTCGATCGCGTCAGCCGGCCGATCCGCCGCGCGTCGCGGCCGATCGGCCGCGCGCGCCAGGCCGACAGCACATCTTCGGCCGCCGCATCGGCGACCACGGCGAGGATCCGGCCCTCGCACGCGACGCGGATCAGCTCGATACCGAGCAGTTCCGCCAGCGCGCGCGCCGCGGGGCGGTAGGGCAGGTCCGCCTCGCGCACCAGTGCGCCGAAGGGCGTGTCCTCCACCAGCTCGTTGAGCACGGCTGCCGCGCCGCCGCGCGTCGGATCGCGCATGAGCCGGACCGCCGCCGCCCGGGGCGCCAGCGCCTCGACCAGATCCAGTACGGGCGCGGAATCGCTCACGAGCGCCTCGGAGGCCGGCAGTCGTTCGCGCGCGGCCATCACGGCCATGCCGTGGTCGCCGAGCGTGCCGCTGACCAGGATCGCGTCGCCGTCCTCGAAGCGGCGGCGGTCGAGCCGGAAACCGGGCAGCGCCTCGCCGATGCCCGCGGTCGTCAGGTACAGCCCGTCGCACTGGCCGCGACGGACGACCTTGGTGTCGCCGGTGACGATCGGCGCTCCGACCGAGTCGGCCGCGGCGCGCGCGGAATCGAGCGCGCGTCGGACCAGCGCCTTCGGGGTGCCCTCCTCGATCACCATCGCCAGTGACAGCGCGCGGACCCGGCCGCCGCAGACGGCCAGGTCGTTGACGGTACCGTGGACGGCCAGCGACCCGATGTCGCCGCCGGGGAAGACGGGCGGCTGCACGACGAAGCCGTCGGTCGTGAACAGCAGGTCGCCGTCGGGCCGCGGCAGGCGCGCGGCGTCCGGCAGGCCGTCGGGCGCGGCGACGGCAAAACGGGCGGCCACCTCGTCGCGAATCCACTCCGCGGCCAGCCGCCCCCCGGCTCCGTGTTCCAGTTGAATGACCTCATCGTTGTTCATCAGAGCCGTCGGGCGTCCGGGATCGCCGAACGGCGATCGCGACCGCACGGCCGACAGATACCAGAAGTTGGCAGACGCAACAACCCCGCCCCGCCGGCGATTTCCTATCCGGGAAAGCGCCGCCGGCCCGTTTTCCCGGCCTTGGAAATCACCGACGCCGGTTCCGGCCGCCGGCAGCGGCGAGCGCGGTGTTGCGCTGGCGCGAGTCCATGGATTATCATATTGCATTCCGGCGCGCTGATGGCTGCGGGCGCGGTTCCGGAGGGGTTGGAAATGCTCGCGGCCGGAAGCCAGAGGTTTCTTCTGCCATGCCGATCCAGTTTCGCAAGGACGCCCTCTATGACCTGGTCGCGCCCACCAGCATGGGCATCCGGCTGACCCCGACCGAGGGCGCGCCGATGCACCTGGCGCGGACGCTGACGATGCAGGCGACCAGCGCCGAGTCCAACGTCGCCACGATTCCCGCGTACCTGGGCCTGCGGGTGAAAGTGCTGACCGCGTTTGTCCGGGGCAGCCCGATCGCGCAGTTCATCCGCGACGACCTTGCTGCGCGCCACATCGAAACCGAGGGTCCCGAGATTCCGCAGGGCGGTCCGTGGGGCTACCGGCACCAGTTCAATCTCGCGGACAGCGGGGCCGGGGTGCGCGGCCCCCGCGTCCACAACGATCGGGCGGGCGAAGTGGGTCGCGAACTGGACACGAAATACTTTGATCTGGAGCGGTTGTTTGCCCGGCAGGGCGTGCGCGCGATCCATCTCTCCGGCCTGTTCGCCGCGCTCTCACCGCAGACGGCACGGTTTTGTCTGGATCTGGCGCGCCGGGCCCGCGAGCACGGAACGCGCATCTCGTTCGATCTGAACTATCGCGAGTCGTTCTGGAAAGGACGCGAGACCGAGCTGCGCGCGGCCTTCACCGAAATCGCCGCCGCCGCCGACATCCTGGTCGGCAATGAAGAAGACTTCCAGCTCGCCCTCGGTGTCCGGGGACCGGAGGCGGGCGGACAGGACCTGGCGGCCAAGATCGAGCAGTTCAAAGTCATGATCGGCCGCGTGCGCGAGGCTTTTCCCAACGCCGCGGTATACGCGACCACGCTGCGCGAAGTGCTCAGCGTCAGCCGCCACCGCTGGGGCGCCATCCTGGCCGTGGACGGCCAGTGGCAGGTCGTCGAACCGCGCGAGATCGAGGTGCGCGACCGCATCGGCGGCGGCGACGGTTTTGTCGGCGGACTGCTCTACGCGATGCTGCGCGGCTGGCCCGTCGAAAAATGGATCTCATTCGGCTGGGCGACGGGCGCGCTGGCGGTGACGTCGCTGACCGATTACGCCCAGCCGGCGGACGAGGAGCAGGTCTGGAGCATCTGGAAAGGCAACGCCCGCGTGCGGCGTTGAGGAGAAGCCCCCATGAGCGCCGAAGAACGGAAGTGTCTCCACGGTAAATACTGGCTGATCATTGCGCTGCTCGGGATCGCGCTCGCGATGAGTCTAGCGCTCAACGCCCGCCGCGTTGGCCGGGATTTTGCGGGCTTCCAGTGGAAACGGTCGGCCGCACCGGGCGGACTGGCGGAGGACGAGCATCCGCAGTTTGAGGAGCGGCGGTCCTGGGGAGACGGCAACCGGAAGGTGGTCCGAATCGCCGTTGAAGGACTGATCACCAGCGGCGGCGAGACCGGCTGGTTCGGCGTGTCCACCGACCCCACCGGCGACATCATCCGGCAGATTCGCGCCGCGACGAACGACGAAGACGTGGCGGCGTTGATCGTCGAGGTGGACTCGCCGGGCGGCGAAGTGGCGCCCACCGACGAGATCTACAATGCGCTCCGCGCCTTCCGCGAGAGCCGCGACGACCGGCGGGTCGTCGCCTTTGTTCGCGGCATGGCCGCCTCCGGCGGCTATTATGTCGCCGCCGCGGCCGACCGGATCATTGCCGAGCCCACCGCGATCGTCGGCTCGATCAGCGTCATCATCCAATCCCTCAACTGGCACGCGTTGAGCGAACGCGTCGGCGTGACCTCGACCGTGATCGCCTCCGGCCGGCACAAGGATATGCTGAACCCGTTCAAGCCGGAGAACCCCGAGCACATCGCCCTGCTGCGGCGCGTCGTGGATGCCACGCACGCTCGCTTTTCGCAGGTGGTAGCCGAGGGCCGCGGCCTGTCCGACGAGGAAGTCGCCGCGGTGGCCGACGGCACGATCTTCTCCGTCCCGGACGCGGTCGAGAAGCGCCTGGTGGACGACACCGGCTACTGGGAGGACGCCGTCGAGGGCGTCGCCGAGATGCTGGAAGACACCGTGCGCGTGGTGCGCTATTCGAAAACCCTGCGGTTCAGCGACTGGCTCGCGCGCCTGCGCGGACCGGCGGCGGACCTGTCGGCGGCCGTTCCGCCGCGCGGCCCGCGGCTGTTGATGCTCTGGCAACCCTGACGGCGGAGGGCGCGCGTGAAACCCACCCTGGTGGTCATGGCCGCCGGCATCGGCAGCCGGTACGGGGGCCTCAAGCAGATCGAGCGGGTCGGCCCGTCCGGCGAGATCGTCATTGATTACTCGATCTACGACGCCATCCGCGCCGGCTTCGGCCGCGTGGTGTTCATCATCCGGCGCGACATCGAGGCGGCGTTCCGTGCCATCAGCGACGCGCATTTCGCCGGCCGCATCGCCTGCGACTACGTGTTCCAGGAACTCGACCGGCTGCCGGCCGGCTTCGCCGTACCGCCCGGCCGCGCCAAGCCCTGGGGCACCGGGCACGCGCTGCTGATGTGCCGCGACGCCGTCCGCGAGCCGTTCGCCGCGATCAACGCGGATGACTTCTATGGCCGCCGCTCGTTCGCCGCGCTGGCCGACTACCTGCGCGGCGTCCGCCCGGACTCCACGGACTATGCGCTCGTCGGCTTCACGCTGCGCAATACGCTGTCCGAGCACGGCACGGTGGCCCGCGGCGTCTGCGCGACGGATGCGAGCGGACGGCTGACCTCGATCGTCGAACGGCTGAAGATCGAGAAGGCGGGCAACGGCGCGCGCTACGAGGCCGACGGCGCCTGGCATTCGCTGACCGGCGACGAGCTCGTCTCGATGAACCTGTGGGGGTTCACGCCGCGGCTGTTCGAATCGCTGGACGCGGGGTTCCGCCGGTTTCTGCCGGGCGCGCTCGGCCAGCCCAAAGCCGAATTCTTGATCCCGACGCACGTCGGCGATGAAGTGGCCGCGGGCCGCGCGACCGTCCGCGTACTCGATACGCCGGAGCACTGGCTGGGCGTCACGTATCCCGCGGACAAGCCCGCCGTTGCGGCCGGCATTCGGGAGCGGATCGCCCGCGGAGAGTATCCGTCGAACCTGTGGGCGTCATGAACCCGATCCCGGCCGATCCCCTTCCGGCGTCTCAGCGGCGACGAGCGGCGCTGGCGGCAGCGATTCCCGATCTGGAAGCACGGCAGGGCCGATTCGACACCGGCGTCGAAACCGTGGAGGCGGACATCTTCACCGCCTTTCTCGATTACCTCGTGCAGCTTGCGGGCGAACTGGACGCGGCGGCGGAGGCCGGCGCGACGGATCGCATCCGCGCGATCGGCCACTCGATCAAGGGCATGGGCGGTTCCTGCGCCGCGCCGGAAATCTCGGTGCTCGGCGAGGAGTTCGAGATCGCGGCGCGCGCCGGAGACCTGCCGCGCTGCCGCGTGCTGCTGGCGGCGCTGCGTGGCTGGCGGGCGGCCGCGGCGCCGTGAATGCCCGCCAACGCTTCCTCGAGACGATGCGGTTCGGCGCCCCGGACCGCGTGCCGCTGTCGCCGGGATCCGGACGCGAGTCCACGCTGCGCCGCTGGCGGGCTGAGGGACTGCCCGCCGAAGTTCAGAATTACAACGAATACGCCTACCACGCTGCCGGCGGAATCCTGCCTTGGCCGGAGACCGGGCCCGGATTTCCTGTGAAGGAGCGGATGATTCCGGAGTTCGAGGAGCGGATCATCGAGGAGCGCGGGGACACCCGGATCGTCCAGGACTGGAAGGGCAACGTCTGCGAAATCAGCCGGGAGTTTGATCTGCGGTACCTGCGCGACGCGATTGATTTTGTCACGCGGCGCTGGATTCGCTGCCCGGTGGAGACCCGCGAGGACTGGGCGGTGATGCGGGCGCGCTACCGCGCCGACGATCCGGCCCGCCTGCCGCCCGACGCCGCGGCGCTGGGCCGGCGGCTGTCCGGCCGGGCGTATCCGATCGCGTTCCATTTTTCCGGGCCCTTCTGGCAACTGCGCGAGTGGGTCGGCTTCGAGCGGCTGTGCGAACTGTTCTACGACGACCCGAACTTCGTGCGGGAGATGATCGCGTTCTGGACGGACTACATCGCGGCGCTGCTGGAGCGGGCGCTGTCGCACTGCGTGCCGGACGAAGTGCACCTCTCCGAGGACATGGCCTACAAGCAGTTCTCGATGATCTCTCCCGCGATGGCGCGCGAGTTCCTGCTGCCGGCCTGGCGGCGTTGGGGCGAGATCGCGCGCGCGGCCGGCGTGCCGGTCTATGCGATGGACTCCGACGGCTTCATCGGCGAGTTGATCCCGCTGTGGATCGAGGCCGGCCTCAACGCGTGCGACCCGATCGAGGTGGCCGCCGGCAACGATCTCGTCGCTTTCCGGCGCGCATTCGGGCGGCGCATGGCCTTCCGCGGCGGCGTGGACAAGCGCGAGATCGCGCGCGGCGGCGCTGCGATCGAACGGGAGATCGCGCGTCTGGCGCCCGTGATCGAGGACGGCGGCTTCATTCCAGGCTGCGACCATGGCGTGCCCGCCGACGTCTCGTGGCCCGCGTATCAGCACTACGTGCGGACGCTGGCGCTCGCAACCGGCTGGCTGTGATTATCCCGCGCCGCGGCGAGACGCGGCGCGCGCGCGCCGCAGCGCGGCGTCGGCTCGGCGCAACAGCGCCATCGCCGAACGGACCGAATCCTCCGGGTGGGTCGCCCAGCCGATCGTGACGGAGGGGTTGCGCAACCGCGCCGCAACCCGGCGCGCGAACGCCGTGGCGCCGGCGCGGGTCGCGTGGGGGAGCACGAGGACGAACTCGTCGCCGCCCCAGCGCGCGACGAAGTCGGCGGCGCGGCAGCCGGCGCGCAGGGCCTGCGCGACGCGGCGCAAGGCGCGGTCGCCCGCGGCGTGGCCGCGCCGGTCGTTCCACGCCTTGAACCCGTCCACGTCGGCGACGCCGACCGCGAGCGGAGCGCCGTAGCGGATCGCGGCGCTCCAAGCGCGGGAGAGTTCCTCGACGAGCGCGGCGCGGTTGGGCAGCCCGGTGAGCGGATCGCGGCGGGCGTCGCGTCGCGCCCGCCGCCATCCGGCGGCCGCCAAGGCCAGGGCGGCCGCCACGGCGCGGCGCGCGGCCGGCGGAGGGCCGCCCGATCGACGGGGCCGCGCCTGGACCGCGCCGCCGCGGAAAGCGATCGTCGCCCCGGCCGGGAGGACCGAGGCGCCCGCGGGCCAGACGGCTACCAGCGCAGTATCGCCGTCGTCCCAGCGCAAGCGGACGGCCGTCGCGTCCAGCGCGCGCGCGGCGGCGCGCGCGGCGGCGCGCGCCATCGCCGCCTCGCCGCGGGACTCCAGCGCACGGACCAGGGCGGAAATCAACGGCTCGTTGCGCGCACGCGCCATGGATTGAACATATGCCGCCGCGCCCGGCGTGGGCAATCGGATTTCCGGTTCCGACAACCCGGTCCTGGGACGGCGAATTACGAGACGCTCGGGCCAGCGCGTTTCTTCTTCCGGTGTCCGGATAAACCGAGGGCCAGCAGCAGACCGACCACGGCCCCCAGCAGCAGGGTCAGGGCCAGCAAGGCGGATTGCGGCATGGCGACCGTGGCGAAGAGAAAGCGGGTTTGCACCACGCCCCGGTTCTGCAGAGTCCATACGATGGCTAAAACCGCCAGGATCAGAGCCGCGACGAGTTTGATTTTTCCGGTGTTCATGTTCCGTCCTTCGCTCACGCCTTCCTCGGCCGTACGAACAGCACTCCGGAGATCCCGGCCCGGACGCCCACGACGCTCCCGATCAGCAGCCATACCGACCGGTCGGTCGGACGGCCCGTGAAGAAGCGGGAGATATCCGAACGGAAAGAGTCCATGGCCGTGATACCCAGGACGATCAGAACGATGCCGCCGACCACCAGCGCCAACGAGAGGAGCTTGTTCACGAGTATCCCTTCTCTTGCGCTATTCCACGTGCTTTTCGCAGATGATCCGGAAATGATAGCCGTAGATCGCCAGTATGAGCGCGCTGGGGAGCAACCGCGGGCGGCGGAATTGGGCCCACAGCAGCAGCTTCCAATAGTGCAGGCGCTCCTGCCCGACGATGCCAAGTCGAACGACCGAACGCACCAGCGCAAGGACATGCGAGAATTGAAGTCGGCCGCGCACGCTCGGGCCCCGGTACTCGCGCAGGAACGTCCGGATGCGCTGGTAGTACGCTGCCGGAGAGTAGATGTGGTCCAGAATGCGGCGGTAGCCTTCCCGCAGCGCGTCCAGCCCCATGGCCGGAAGGATGTTGGTCGTTCCGTCCACGTTGTCGCCGGAGGACGGCGCGCACAGGCGGCCTTCCTTCTTCATCCGATCGTACAGCCGTGTTCCCGGGGGGGCCTGCAGGAGCCCGACCATGGCCGTCACGATCCCGCTGCGCTGGATGAAATCAATCTGCCGCTGGAAGATGGAGGGCCGATCGTGATCGAAGCCGACGATAAAACCGCCCTGCACCTCCAGCCCCGCCCGCTGGATTCGCTTCACGTCTCCGATCAGATCCCGGTTCTTGTTTTGAATCTTACTGCACTCGACCAGGCAGTCGTCATCCGGCGTTTCGATGCCGATGAAGACCTTGCTGAAGCCCGCCGCGACCATCAGGCCCATCAAGGACTCGTCGTCCGCCAGGTTGATGGAGGCTTCCGTAAAGAACACGTTGCCGCTCTTCTTTTTTCGCCAGGCGATCAACGCCGGCAATAGATCGGTTTTCAGGAAGTGCTTGTTGCCGATGAAATTGTCGTCCACGAAAAAAATATCGCCCCGCCACCCGCGGGCGTACAACCCGTCGAGTTCCGCGATGATTTGCGCGGAGGTCTTCATGCGCGTCCGATGGCCGAGCAGCGCCGTCACGTTGCAGAAATCGCAATTGAACGGGCAGCCGCGCGAGAACTGAATCCCCATGCAGCCGTAACGTTTCAGCTCCAGCAAGTCCCATCGGGGCGCGGGGGATTGCCGCAGGTCGGCGAAGTCCGGCGACGAATAGATTCGTTTCGGGCAACCGTGCGCCAGGTCTTCGAGAAAGGGCGGCAGCGTCAGTTCGGCCTCGTTCAGGATGAAATGATCCACGGCCGCTAATTGCTCGTGTTCGCTGGCGAACAGCGGGCCGCCGGCCACGACCCGGAGGCCCGCTCCCTTGCACCGATCCACGATGCGATGCGTCGAATCGCGTTGGACGACCATGGCGCTGACGAAGGCGCAGTCCGCCCAGGCCAGGTCCCGGTCCGTGAGCTTGCGCACGTTCGTATCCACGAGCCGCAGCGACCAGTCCGCCGGCAGCAGGGCCGCGACCGTCGCGAGGCCCAGCGGCGGCACGGACGCGCGCTTCCCCACGAACGCCAGCGCGTGTTTGAAGCTCCAGAACGTGTCCGGAAACTCCGGATAGATCAGCAGCGCGTTCATGGAAGAGTTCGGCGTCCCCGTTCCGGACGGCTATTTTTCCGGGACGGGCGCATCCGTCTCCTGCATTTTCGCGCCGGTGCGTTCCAGCGCTTCGCCGGCGCTGTCCAGCGCCTGGCCGGTCTGCTCGATGACCTGGCCCGCGGTATCCTTGGCCGCCTCGCCGACGGCTTGCGCCGTTTCCGCGGCCTGTCCGGCCGCACGGTCCAGCGCCGCGCCTGCGCGTTCCGCCGCGCCGGGCGCCGGCGTCGGGCTCGGCTCGGCTTGCCTTCGGCAACCTGCCGCCGCCACGATCCCCGCCGCCGCCGCCATGCCGATGTATCGGATAGTCTGTGAATTCATTCCCTTTTCCTTCCGGGCTGCTGTGCCCTTTCCATACGCGGACGGTATTCGTCCGCCGCTATTTCAAAACTCATGCCCTGCGCCCGTTTTTGTTGTCTGCCTGTCAGGCTACTCGTCGTACCGATGCCGTTCCATGGGGTATTACCCTACCGGACGCGTCGCGATCGGAGCCGGCGCACCGTCCTGCCGGCCCCCACATCTTGCTCCAGGCGCCGCCCGGCGAAATGGACGCACCTCGTTGCCCGAGGGGTTCGACACGTCAGGGACCTCGCCTAGAAGCGCCAGTTGACGAAGACCATGCCGGGGGCCGGGGCATTCGGCAGCTCGGTGAACCATTCGTTCTGCGGAATGATGTTGACCAGGCCGACCTGGAGGCCGTTCTCCGCGGTTTCCGCGTAGTTGACCAATCCGAACTGCAGACCGGTCAGCCGACGAGCGACGTTGACCGTGCCCGACTGGAGTCCCTTCATTCTACCGCCAACGTAGTTGACCATTCCGGCCTGCCAGCCGAGGAAGTCGCCCTTCGTGTAGTTGACCGGCGCCCACTGCACGCCTTTGTAATCGTCGGCGTAATTCAGCAGCAGCGCCCAGCTCAAGCCTGCGCTCCGCCCCGTGGACCCGTTCACAATGCCCAGGGCGATGGCGGACTGCGGATTCTCGCCCCAGAGGCTCAAGCACAAGCCCTCGATCCTTTCCGATCGGTTGTATAGCGCGACGCTGGGCGCAAGACTGATCTGCAACGGCTTTCCCCGCGCCATCGCGCCGGTCGCCGCCATCAGGCCCGCCCATATGATCAGTGACTTTCTCATGATTCGCTTCTCCCGGATCTTCCTGGTTTATAGACAGCCGCCGGGCATCTCCCGGATGCCCTCGGCGGGCGTCCTGCTCATGATCCGGCGCCACACTACGCGTCACCCGGCCCGTCCGCGATGGGGTGAAACCCTACCCGGCGCGTGCGGACGAGGGCGGGAACGGGCGACGGGCATCGCAACGACGCTCGCGCGCGCGGCACCGCGTCGCCGCCGGCGGGGCGGATGGGACGGTTCAGAATCCGCGGCGGCCCTGTGTGCGCCGGCGGAGGCCGCGCGGCGGCGGCCGCGCCGCCGCGCCGGTGGCGAGGCGCGCGGCTTCCGAGTGGAACGGATGATTCGTTTCCACCGGGATGGGGGCGCGCAGCAACCGCTCGATCGCGCGCAGCGCGTCCCGCTCGTCGGCGTGGCAGAAGGAAAGGGCGTCCCCTTCCGCGCCCGCGCGTGCGGTGCGGCCGATGCGGTGAACATAGGTTTCGGGTTCCGCCGGCAGGTGATAGTTGATCACGTGCGTGATGCCATCCACGTCCAGGCCGCGGGCCGCGATGTCCGTGGCCACCAGCACGCGCACCGCGCCGGTCTTGAAACCGGCCAGCGCCGAAGTCCGGGCGCCCTGGCTCTTATTGCCGTGGATCGCCGAGGCCGTGATCCCCTCCCGCTGCAGTTTCTCGCAGACCTTGTTGGCCGCGTGCTTCATCTGCGTGAAGACGAGCACACGGACCATGCCGGTGTCCTTCAGCAGGCGAACCAGCAGCGCGTCCTTGTGCGCCCGGTCCACGAACAGGACTTTCTGCGCGATCTTCTCGACGGCCGGCTGTTCGGGCGTGATGGTGACCTGCGCAGGGTCGCGCACCAGCGTCCGGGCCAAGGCGACGACTTCCGGTTGCAGTGTGGCGGAGAAGAAGAGGGATTGCCGCTGGGCCGGCAGCGCGGCAATCACCTGGCGGATGTCGCGGATGAAGCCCATGTCCAGCATCCGGTCGGCTTCATCGAGCACGAAGATTTCCACCGCGTCCAGCTTCACAAAACCCTGGCGCATGAGGTCGAGCAGCCGGCCCGGCGTGGCGACCGCGATCTCGACGCCGCGCGCCAGCGCCAGCTCCTGAGGCCGCTGGCCGACGCCGCCGAAGATCACCATGTGACGGATTCGGAGATGCCGCCCGTAGGCGCGAATGCTGTCGCCGATCTGGGCCGCCAGCTCGCGGGTAGGAGCCAGCACCAGCGCGCGCGGGCGGCCGCGGTATACCGGGCGTTCGTTCCGGGCCAGGTAGTCGAGCGCCGGCAGCGTGAAGGCCGCCGTCTTCCCCGTGCCCGTCTGCGCACAGCCGAGCAGGTCGCGGCCGTTCAGCAGGTGGGGAATGGCCTGCGCCTGAATGGGGGTCGGCGTATGGTAGCCCTCCTCGGCCGCCGCGCGTTGAATCGCCGGCAAGAGGGCGGTGAACGCCGGGTGCGTACTGAACGGCGTTTCGGTTTCCGCGGCACGCGGGAGCGGCGCTCGGTGTACGGCGGACGCGGGGTGGGGGGAACGCGGCGGCGCCGCGAACCGGGTGGAAGCGTGTAGAGGCGCGCGAGCGCGACCGAAGGTCTTCATGGCTGTCTCCGTCCGGCGTTTTGAATCTCGGCCCGCCGGACGCGTGGAAGAGAGGCAGCCGCGACTGTCGCGACTTTACCGCTTCAGCGGGAACGCTGCAGCGGTCATTGAGGGGCACTATAGGAGCTGAACCGGCGTCGGTAAAGCGAAAACTACTCGAAGGTCACCGGGATGTTGCCCTCGACAATCCCGGTCGCGATGGCATAGCGGGTCAGGCCGGCGATGTCGTGGATGTCGAGTTTCCGCATGAGGTGGTCGCGGTGTTTTTCCACGGTCTTGATGCTGATGCCCAGTTCGTCCGCGATCTGCTTGTTGGCGCCGCCCTCGGCGATCCGTTGCAGGACTTCCGATTCGCGCGCACTGAGCCGAACGTTCTTCATTCGGGCCACGCCGCGGCGATTCAACCCCATTCGATGCCGCCGCGCATAGCGGCGGGCAATCGATGAACTGTAGAATGAATTTTCCCGGGCGACTTCCCGAACCGCTTCCACGAGTGTATGCGCGGACGTCTGCTTGACCAAGTATCCGGCCGCGCCCAGCTCTTTCACCCGTTCGACATAGGCGTCGTCACAGTGCGCGGAGAGGATCAACACCTTAACCTCGGGCGCTGCTTCGCGGATACGGCGGGTGGCCTCGAGGCCGTTCACCTTCGGCATGGCGATGTCCATGACAACCACCTGTGGGCGAAGCGCCAGCGTCATGTCCACGGCTTGCCGGCCGTTCGGGGCTTCGCCGATCACTTCAATGTCGGGCTCCAATTCCAAGAGTCTTCGCAATCCTTCGCGGACCACTTGGTGATCTTCAGCCAGCAGCACGGCAATCGCAGGCGGCGTCTTCACGGCTTGGCTCCCCCGTTGCCGAGTGGAACCCGGACTCGGAGCGTCGTGCCCCGGCCCGGGGCGGACTCGATCGCGAGCGTTCCGCCGACCATCTCCACCCGTTCCCGCATTCCCAGCATCCCCAGGTGCCGGCTCTTTCGCGCATTCCACATCCCGTCAACGTCGAAGCCCTTCCCATCGTCGCTGATCTGCAGCTCGACGGCGCGCGACAGTTTCCGGAGTTGGATCTCCGCCCTGCCGGCCTGCGCATGCCGGGCGATATTGGTCAGCGCCTCCTGCGCGACACGATACAACGCCGTGCGCTTGGCGCCGCTCAACACCTCGACTCCGGCATGCGCGGTCAATTTCACCCGGATGCCGGTTTCGCGCAGGAAGTTGCTCAAATGCGCCTGCAAGGCGGGCAGAAGCCCCAGGTCATCCAGGACGGCAGGGCGCAACTGGCGCGCGAAGCGCTGCACCCGGTCCGCCGATTGCTCCACGAGCCGTTGCGCCCGCGCAATTTTCCGGCACAGCCCTCGCGTATCGGCGGTCGTATCCGACTGCAATGCGGCCAGCCGGAAATGAATGCCGGTCAACATCTGGGCGATGACATCGTGCAGCTCGCGGCTGATTCGCCGGCGCTCTTCTTCCTGCGCCGAAAGGACCCGACGGGACAGGAATCGCAGTTGATCCTGGAGGGTGCGGGAATGCGCCAGCAGGGTCACCAGCTTCTGCTCACTGTCCCGATACGACGCTTGGGCGGCTTTACGCCGCTCGATTTCCCGCAGCAGCCCCCGGTTGGCGGCGTTGAGTTCCCGGTTTCGCCGGGCCATCGCGCGCCGCAACGCGCGCAGCCGGCCGTTGGCGTTCAGCGCCGCCCGGTGCGACGCCTCCAGAGGAAGCAACGCTCGGGCCATGAAAGCGCCCGCCCGTCGGTCGCGTTGGGCGGGGGCGACGCTGGACCGGGCGACGGCGGACGCCCCCAGCATCCGGTCGTGGACCCGGACCAGCATCAACATATCCATCCCGAGCGCCACGGCTTCGCGCCCCAGCGATAGCGCGGGTTTGAGGCTCGCCGACGTCCCTTTCTGGAGGTGCCGCAGCAAGGCGTTCCGGTAGGACTCCCGCCAGGCGTGGATATTACGTTTCACGGCCGCCATCCGGCGCGAGGGCCAGGCGTTGAACCATCCGCAGCGAGTGTTTCACGATGCCTTGCGTGGCGGCAATCTCTTTCCGCAGAACTTCCGTATTCGATTGCGCCGCCTTTTTCAGGGCCAATAGCCGCCCACGGATAGCTCGCAGAATCTGCGATATATCGTCGTTCAGGCGGCGGCCCGTTTTTCTCCGTTCCGTTTCCTGCGACGCAAGGATTCGATGGGTGATCTTCCGCAGGCCCTCCTGTAATCGGGCGGCCTCGCCCAGCAGTTCGGCGTGCCGCCGCTCGCTTTCTTGCAGCGCCGATTCCGCCGTCCGCCGGCGGGCGGTTCCGTGCCGCAGTCGGCGCATCGCCGCCGTTGTTTCCCGCGTGCGCGCGCGGAGCGATTTCGTCAACTCCTCGGTCTGCGCGACGGCCCGATGCGCGGCGCGATGCGTCCGCTCGATGGGCGCCAGCGCTTCCAGGAAAAAACGCCGGGCCTGTTCGCGCGTTCGGGCGCCTTTTACGCCGCCGCTCGCCGCCAGCGAAAGGACGGCCCGCTCGTGAATCCGGGCCACGTCCGCGATCTCCAGACCGCACGCCGCGGCCTGCGTGCCGAGCCGCTGCGCCGTCCGAGGCGACGGGACCGCCGCCGACAGACGCCGCATCAGCGCCGCTCGATAGCGGCGCGCCCATCCGGCCATACGGGTTGGCGTTGGCATTGGGAATCCCGCGGTCCGCCGGTCCGTTCAGGCGAGGTGGCGGCCTTGTATGACCCGAATCAGCAGGACGATGACGGCAATCACCAGCAGGATGTGGATGAACCCGCTCATCGTGGCGCCGGTCACCAGCCCCAGCAACCACAGGACCAGCAGTACAGCCGCAACAGTCCACAACATAGGAGGCCTCGATTCATGTTTCGGGGAACGGAACTCGTCCCCACGTCGCGATCCTATGCTGGCGGCGTTTCCCCGCGCACTGGGGTCTTACCCTGCCCCGGCGGTTCGCGCCCGGCCCCGGGCGGCGGGGGCGGGGCGTCCCGGCGCGAGCTCAGGCCTTCGTCGCTGTTGACGATGCGGTCGGCCTCCTTGAGCAGGGCCAGCTCCGGATAGTCGTAGCGCGAGGCGGAGTGGTGGTTGCCGACGATGTTCCGGACGATCTCGATCTTCGCGGCGGGATAGCCGACCGATTCCAGCAGCGCGGCGGCAACCGGCGGACCGAACTCCTCCTGGGTCTTCCCGGTGTTGTAACCGAGCTTCTCCTCGGACACGCGGATGCCCACGTCGTGAAGGAGCGCGGCGGCTATGACGATCTCGGGATCGCAGCCCGGAAAGTCCGGCATCAGCCGTTCGGAATGAAACAGCACGCGCAGCGCGTGCTCGATGCGCCGCTCGTCCGCGCCGAAGAAATTCAGCAGTGCCCGAACGAGTTTCGCTCGAGGGTAGTTCATGGGGTGATCTCCAGGATTTTTCGTCGCGCGCCGCGGGATCAGAACATCACGACCGGCCCGGCCAGCACGGAGAAGTCGTCCGTGGTCTGGTGCTCGGCGTAGTCCGCGCGCGCGCAGAGGCCCCAGCGGCGGTTGATCATGCCGATGAGCCGCGCGCGCACGACGTTGTAGCTCTCGTTCGTGTCGCGGTTATCCTGCCGGTAGAAATTCAAGCCGGCCTCCAGCATCCGCCAGCGCCAGTTCAGCGTCAGCCCGTAAAGATAGGCGCCGTCTTCCGTTGCCCCGGCGCGGGGCGCCTCCGTGCGCTCCCAGGCGTATCCGATGTAAGGATTCAGCGTCAGCTTCAGCGCCGACACCCGAAAGACCGGACCGGTCTTGACCATCGGAGCCTGCACCGTGATGTCGCCACGCGACGTCGTTATGCCGTGGTAGAGATGTCCCGCGCCCAGGTTCCAGCCGACGGGCTCGCCGGCATTCGTGTAGTAGTTCGCGAAAAACAGATTTCCCCACACATCGGTTTCATTCACGTCCGCGAAGAAGAGAAAGTTGCTTAGTACCCAGTTGCGGTGAATGCCGATCGCGAAGAGGCCGTACATCGGGCCGCGGTCCCGCAGCGTGAGCGTGCCGGCGCGTCCCATCGGACGGCGCAGATCGTTGCGGTCCGTGCCGGCCAGCGGGCTGAGCACGAAGCACCAGGCGGGCGGGTCTTCCTTCGCGGGCGGTTCATCGGCGCGCGCGAGCGGCGCGGAGAGCAGGGCGGTCAGGGTCAGCAAGGCGATCTTGTTCAGCAGGGTCATGGTTCGATCTTCCGATTCGGTCTGGCGGCGCGTCCCTTCGCCGCCATTCCCATTTCCGTCCGTATCCGGCGCGCCAGGAATGGCGCGCTGCGTCCGGCCGAAACCGTTTCGGCCGTTCGCTTACATCGCATAACTATGTAACCCCGGAAACAGCCGGGAGAGATTGACCCAGGTCAAGGTCAGCACGATGGCGGCGAATCCGGCCAGCAGCAGCGCGGCGCGGGCGCGCCGGGCTTCGGGCGCAAGCGTCGTTCGAGCGTGGAAGTACCCGGTGTAGATCAGCCAGGTCGCCAGCGCCCACATCTCTTTGGGATCCCAGTGCCAATAGCTGCCCCACGCCAGCTTGCCCCACCACGCGCCCAGCAGCAGTCCCAGCGTCAGCGCCGGATACCCCCACTCGGCCAGCCGGTGGGCGGAGCGTTCGGCCGCGTGCCAGTCGTCAGCCGGCCGGGGCCGGAATTGTCGAAAGGCCAGCGTTGCGGCCTTGAAAAGAAGAATGTACGCGATCAGATAGACCAGCACGTGGGGCACGAAGAGTGGGCTCTGTAACGCCGGCGGCAGCGGCCGAGGGTGCTCCGAGAAGACGAAACCCGCGGGGAACAACATCGCGATGCCGATCCAGGGATCGCTCCGGCTGGCCGTGCCGGCCAACCGTCCCCAGAGCAGCGCCAGCGGCCAGATCAGCGCGCCCATCGCCAGAAACACTTCAAAAAGATTTTGCAGCGGGATGTGCCCGGTCGAAAGGCCGCGCCACGCCACGGCGCTCACGGCCGCGACGAACCCCGCCGCGAACAGCGCCCGGCCCGCGCGCCGTCGTGCGCCGCCGGCGGCGAAAGCCGCCGCGTATAGCGCCAGCGCCGTATAAATCAGGGCGCCCAGCAGGCTGGTCTTCACGCTCACGGCGCCGTTCTCCGCCGCGGACGCCAGTAGAGCAGGACCGGTCCCGCGCCCAGCAGGATGAATCCCGCATACACCACGCCCAGACCGCGGTCGCTGACGACCAGGAAAATGGAGTGCCGTTCGGGCTGCTCGCCCCAGGAGTGCTGGTACAGGCGATAGCCGCCGACGCGCAGCGGGCGGTTGACGAGAATTTCCGCCGTTCGTTCACGGCCTTCTTCAATCACCGTCACCCGGCTGCGATAGGTCCGCACAGCCGGCGCCGGCGGAGCGAGCAGCAAGCTGGCGGTGCGGTCCAGGTCGCGGATAGCGGGGAAGAGCGGATGCAGCGTGAGGCTCGCGAACGGGGCGTCAGGTGCGCAGACGATCGTTTCCTCACGCGTGACGCCCCCGGCCTCCAGGGCAACGCGAACGCTCAGCGGGCCCGCGGCCGCCGGCGTTGTGAATTCGAGGACGCGGATTCGAATGGCGGTGCCGGGGAGGCGTATGGTGCGACCGCGCTTCCAGTTCAGCGGCAGTTCCCGAAATTCGCCGTGCGGTCCGGCCATGCTGCCGAAAAACAGCGACGGGCGCTCCGCGCGCGGCGGATAGTGCTCGACCTCGAAACTGTCCAGCCGCACGGCAAACGGCAGCCGCCCCAGGTCGCGGCGGAGGCTTTGATCCCACACCGTCGAAGTCGTCGAACCGACGCGGATCGGCAGATAGGCCCGCCGAATGAACTCGCCGCCTTTTTGCGCAACCGCCCAACGGTGCGCCGCCTCGGACCCCAGCGCAAAGCCGATGATCACCAGCAGGAAACCGAGGTGCATCGCCGCCAAACCCACATCGCGCCGCATTCGCGCGAACACCACGAAACCCGCCGCCAGCGTCAGTGCGAAGACGCCCCAATAGACGACGAGGGGCGCCGACGTGAATAGCTCCGTAGCGCGCTCCGCGCCGAGAAACGCGCCGAAGATCGACAAGCCAACGCCGATAAAGATCAGCGCCAGCGCGCACCAGCGCACCGTGCGTTGAATTTCGGGCCCGAAGCTCATTGGCAACTAATTCTATCAGGCCACACGAAATATTCAGATGCAAATCAATTGGAGCGGTGAGCTCCAGATACTGATCGTCTCGAAATTGTCTGAACATGATCTGGTAGGGACGCCTCTCCGAGGCGTCCGCGGACGGCAGGGACTGCCGTCCCTACCCGTGAAGATCATGTCGTGACAATTCTGAGAACACTAGTATGTCTACGCCGTCTCGTCGTCATCGTCCCATTCCCTCGTTCTTCAGACCGCGACTTCGCCGTCGATTATCGCTTAGCCACCTGTCCCCAAACGGGGGGAACTTCAGGTTGCAGGGTCCGTGCTCGCCGCGTACATTACAGCATGGGCGTTTCTCGCCAACCTTTCTTGGATTGGGATGCCGCATGGGCGCCCGTGGCCCGAAAGTTGGCGCCCCGCGTTGCGCGCGCGGCTTTGTTCCTGGTGTTCACGTGGTTCGGCGCGCTGAAGGTGGCCGGGCGCAGCCCGGCGGGTGATCTCGTGGCCGCCACCGTTCCGTTTTTACCGGCGCGCACATTTGTGATCGCGCTGGGCGTCTGGGAAGTGGCCATCGGGTTGCTGTTCGTCTTTCCCGCGGCTACGCGGTGGGCCGTGGCGCTCCTGTTACCGCAGATGGCGGGTACGTTTCTGCCGCTGATCGTCTTGCCGGACCGTGTCTTCGTTACGTTCCCGTGGGTGCTGACACTCGAGGGCCAGTACATCGTCAAGAATGTTGCTTTGATCGCTCTTGCGATCGAAGTGGTCGGCGAGCGGTCGCGCGACAACGCGCCAGAACCCGAAGGTGCAATGCGGGATGGCCCTCCTTGTGCCCGGGGGGCGAAGCGATGAAAACCGATGTTGCAGACGCTTCCGGAAGGAAGACCTCGACTTCAGCATTGCGATCCCCGGACCGCGACGCGGTCTGCGAGCGTTGCGGGCGGCCGGGAGCCCAGGAAATCGCCGGCCGGCGCCTTTGTATCGCCTGCTACGATATCTGCGGTTCCTGCTGCCTCGAATTCGGGGATGACGACCTCTGGCGTCAGCGTGAAGAGCAGTAACGCGCGACGCATTTACAAGGCTTGGAAGCTTCCGCCGGCGGAAATGCACTATTCTCTGAATTGAGAAACGCCCCGCCCCCCATGGGGGGCGGGGGAGGGAGACCGATATGGACGGTTGATGGCGCATGGAATCTTTGCTTAAATCACCCCGCCACCTGTCCAACCAACGGGGGGAAGCTCACGCTTTCGCCACGATAAAGTTGCTGCGCATCGCCGGATTCTCGGAATAGGATGTCGCGGCGAAGTAATGAGCAGGAGAGGAATACCATGATCCGGCTTCGGTTCGACCTTCCGTCCTCGCTGCCGCTGGCGGCACTAGCCCTGTGGGTCCTGACTTTGCGCGCAACGTCGGAACCGCTGGCGCAGCCCGATGCGATTCCCGGCGCGTGGCGGTTGCAGGACGACCCGCTGCCGCCGGTCGAGGCGATCGCCGCGCGCGACCCGGGCCCCGTTCCGGTCTATGGTCTTTACACGTGGGCGAACGAGTACAAGGCGCACCGGGAGAGCATCCGCAAGGTCGGTTGGCGTTCCATCCGCATGAGCGGCCCTTTCGACGACGCGATCATGCGGATGCTGGTCGAGGACGGCGTCGAAGTGCTGCGCACGGTCCAGTCGGCCCGTCCGCGCGCCTTCGACTCGGAGGAGGCCTTTCTTGCGGCCTACCGCGACGAACTGACTCGCTTCCTCGAGCGCTACGGCCCCGGCGGCTCTTTCTTCAGCGACCACCCCGATCTTCCGGTACGCCCCGTCCGTGTGATCAACATCTGGAATGAGCCGAATTTCCAGTACATGATCGCGGACGACCCGAACCGGCCGCGGCGCGAGGTCGAGCAGGAGCGCGAGGCCTTGTACGCGAAGCTGCTGCCGGCCGCCTACGCGCACGTCAAGGCGCGCTGGCCGAACGTGCGGGTGATCGGCTTTTCTGCCGGCGGCGCGAGCTCCGGGGAGGTGCGCTGGTTTCAGAACGTGCACGCGCTCTCCCCGGCGGTCGCCAAGGCCTACGACCTCGTCTCCTGGCAGCCCTATGTGGACCCCGCGCCGCCGGAGGCGCATTCGATCCGCCCCTGGGGCAGCTATTCGATCGCCGGCAACGTCGCGAAAAACCGCGCTACGCTGGCCCAATACGGCCGCGCCGATGCGCCGGTCTGGTTCACCGAGGTCGGCTGGCCGATTTCGAAGGCCGACGGCGGCTTCTTCGACACCCCGGCCGACCGCGCCTTCGTCACGCCGCTGCTGCAGGCGGCGTACGTGGTCCGAACCTATGCCCTCGCGATGCGGCTCGGCGTGGAACGGGTATTCATCATGTTCGCGACGGACTCGGACCGCTTCAACGGCGGATTCTTCCTCCGCGACGGCTCGTGGAGGCCCTCGGCCCACGCCGTCCGTGAGATGATCCAGCGGTTGCCGAATCCCCGGTTGCGCGCCGCGTTGCTGGATGGAGCGGACGGCACCTACGCCTGGCGTTTTGCGCCGGACCGCGACCGGCCGGAGGCGCCCGCCGTCGTGATGGCATGGCGGGTGGCGGGGCCCAAGACCGTGGAGCTGACCACGAATGCCGCGCGGGTGGACGGCTTCGGCATGCTGGGCGCGCCTTTCGAGGTCGTGCCGGAGAACGGCCGCTACACGGTGGAGGTCGGGCCGTATCCGATATACCTCGTCGAGCGGCCGTAGCGCCGGGCCGCCGGGCGGTCTGCTACCGCCGGCGGCGCGGGGCGATGATCCCGCGCCAGCCGGCCACAAAGCCCATCGAGAGCTTGTCCGCCGCCAGCGCAATGAGCGCGCGAGTTCGCAGCGCGCGGTGGTCGGCCAGCCGCAGCGCCAACGGCACCAGCGCGGCGCGCAGCACGGAAGTCAGGCAGAACAGGGCGTGGTGATTGATCCAGCGCATTCCCCACAGCGCGACTTCGCGCCCCTCGAGTTCGTGCGCGATCAGTCCGCCGGCCAGGCCTGCGCCGAACGCGGCGGCGCCGCTCGCGATGCTGTGGAGCGCGAAACCGGCCGAGCGCCCGCTGCGCGGCGCCGTGCCCAGCAGCAGGTTGAAGAGCGCCAGGTTGAAGCCCGGCCACACCAGTCCCGAAACCGCCGCGTCCAGCCAGATCCAGCCCAGCGCGCCGGGCCCCGCCGGAAGCCAGATCAGCGGAAGGACTACGATCGGCAGCATCGTCACGACGAGCACCGGTCGCTGACCCGCCCGGTCGGCGATTCGCCCCCACAGCGGCTGGCTGACCAGGCTGGCCGCGCCGAACAACAGCGGGTAGCCGGCGATCGTCGCCTGCGACATTTTCAGATAGCCGATCATGTGCGCGACCCAGAAGGGCCCGACGATGCCGGTGGCCGCCGCCCAGGCTGTGCAGAAGAGCAGGAGGCGTCGGAAGGCGCGGTCGTGCCACGCGGTCCGCCAGCCGGCGGAGGGGATCGCGTTCGGCGCGCGGTGGACGGGCGGCTCCCACTGCCGCGAAAAACAGTACATCGCCAGTGCCGCCGCGATCGCGGCGCCCCCATAGATCAGGCCCAGCGTGACGCGCGGGCGGCCGGAGGCCACGCCGAGGTCATACCACCGGCCCGCGACGAAGGCCGTCGCCATTTCCGCGACCTGTGCGATCGTGTTGCGCACGCCGAAGAAGCGGCCCCGGCGCGCCGAGGGCACCAGGTCGGTGATCCACCCCTGCCAGCCGTTGTGCGCCATGTTCACGAGCGCCTGCGCCAGGAAAGCAACCGCCAGAAAAACGCCCAACTGGACGCGGTCGGGCGTCCGCGTCAGCAGCAGCGCGGCCGGCAGCAGCCACAGCGAGCGGCCGACAAGCGCCGTGACGAGGATGTAAGTGCGCCGTGACCGCAGGCGGTGTCCAAAGACAGCCGTCACGGCGCTGCCGAGCGTCGCGAGCGAACCGAGCGCGGCGAGCCAGCCCAGGTGGAGGGCGCGCGCGCCGAGCAGAAAAGCGATCTGCGTGCAGAGCGGGCCGGTGTTGATGCGCGCGGCGATCGCGACGCACGCGCCCTCGGCATAGGAATAGCGCATCGAGCGTTCCGGTTCGCCCGGCGGCGGTCCGGCCGCCGGACGCATCGGCGCGGCGTGCGGCGGCGCGTTCATGCGGTCTTCGTCGCTTGCCGTGCGCGATGCAACGCCGCGAAGCCCAGCGCCGGCAGTGCGAACGCGATCAGCACGGCCCAGCCGGCGCTCGCCTCCGCGACCGCGTGGTGGCCGGCCCACGCATAGATCCAGCAGACGGGCGCCGTCCCGGCGAGGCTCAGCGCGAAGAACTGCCCCGACGGCATCCGGCTCAGGCCGGCCAGGCAACTGACGACTTCCGTGAGCATCGGCACGCTGCGGCTCAGCAGGATGGCCCACACGCCGTACCGCCGGAAGAAGGACTCCGCGCGAGCGGTCTCGCCGCCGATCATCCGCTCGAACGCGCGGCGGCCGAAGCGGCGGCACAGCCCGAACCCCAGCCCCGCGGAGGCCATGGCGCCCGCCAGCGAGATCGCGGTTCCCCGCCCGGTTCCAAACAGCGCGCCGGCCAGCGTCATCAGCACGCTGGACGGCACCGGCAGAAACAAATCGGCCGCCAGCAGTCCGGCGAGCAGCGCCCCGGCGATGGTCAGCCCGCCGCTGCCGCGCGCGTTCTCCACCCAACGGCGGTACAGTGCCGGGTCGGTCCAGCCCATCGAGGCCGCGCCGATGTAGATCAGCGCGAACACGGCGAAAAGACTGAACGTTAGGGCGATCCACCGTTTCATATCGAGCATCCGGGCCGGACGCCGCCCTACGCTACACGAATCCGCGGAGCGGTGCGAGGTTGACCCGCTCGGCGCCGCCCCGTATCGTGGATGGCGTCATGAAACCTTTTCCTATGGCCCGGTGTGTGGCAACGGTCGCGGTCGCCGTATCCTTCGGCGCGCGCGCCCAGACGGCGGCTCCCGCGCCGTCCCTGACAATCAAACCCTACGGCTACATCAAGCTCGACGCGGTCTACGATTCGTCGCGCACTTCCGTGGGCGACCTCGGGTTCTACGTCCTGCCCTACAACGCCGGACAGAAGGACGCCGAACTGAACCTCTCGATGCGCGATACGCGCATCGGACTCAACTTCACCGGCCCGGAAACGGACCGGTTCGTGACGACGGCCCGGCTGGAGGGCGATTTCGTCGGCGGTGGTACAGCGACCTCGCCGAATCCCCGATTGCGCGTGGCCTATCTGGATCTCGTCTGCAAGCGGACCGGCCTGCAGGTCCGCGCCGGCCAGGACTGGGACACGTTTATCGTCGTGCACCCGCAGACCCCCGACCTGGCGATTCTCGGCCAGGCCGGCCATCTGTACGGACGCCGACCGCAACTGCGCTTCACGCTTCCGGTGAAGCTGGGCGAAAAAACCGTGTTTTCCACGCGTCTCGCCGTCGCCCGCGCCGTCGGCGAGGGCGCCAGCGGCGACCTGGACGGCGGCGGACAGGACGACGGCGCCGACGCGACGACGCCGAACCTCCAGGGCGGTTTCGTGCTCGACGTGCCGCTGCTGGTGTCCGACAAGCCGGCGAAGTTCGGCGTCACCGGCCACTGGGGCCGCGAGACCCTCGACACGACCGTCAGCAACCGCGTGAGCGCCGTGGACACGACCGAGTTCACAACCTGGTCGCTGATCGGCAGCGCGCAGATACCGCTGACGCCGTCCGTTACGCTCTCGGGCACGATCTGGCGCGGCGAGAACCTGGACAGCTATCTGGGCGGAGTCGGGCAGGGCGTCAACCGGACGCTCGGAACCGAGATCGCCGCGAAAGGCGGCTGGGCGCAACTGCTCGTCGAGGCCAGCGCCGCGCTGACCTGGGGCGCCGGGTACGGCGTGGACGATCCGGACGATGGCGACCTCGCCGCCGGCGGCCGCGCGCGCAACGAGCGCCTTTTCGCAAACCTCTTCTATAAACTGACGCCGGCCGTCATCGTCGCGGCGGAATATTCGCGGATGACCACGGCGTACAAAGGCGGGACGGATGCCGAGGCGGACCGCGTCCACGGCTCGCTGATCTTCCGCTTCTGATCCTCCGTTCGGTCGGGATACGTCGCGTTGAGCGCCACCCTTCCAAATGCGCTGCGCTCGACAGCCGCCTTGCGGGACGTGCTGCCGTCGCGGGGGCCGGTGTTGATCGTTCCGCACGACTACCCCGATCCGGACGCGCTCGCGTCGGCCGCGGGGCTGCACCTGCTGCTGGAGCGGGCCTATCATCTCCACAGCCGCATCGTGTTCACCGGCGCCGTGGATCGCGCCGAGAACAAGGTCCTGCTGCGGCATTACCGTTACCGCTGGCATTTCAGCGACGAACTCCGCCCCCTCGCGCGGCGGCGGCCGGCGATTTTCGTGGACACTTGGCCGGGCGCGGGCAACGTAACGATGCCGCCGTCCGTCCGTCCCGTCGGCGCCATTGACCACCATCCGCCGCCGGCGCGCACGCCGCCGGACGGCTGGTATGTGGATGTGCAGCCGGCCGCCGGCGCGACCGCGACGCTGGTGTTCGGGTACCTCCGCGAGGCCGGCGTGGAGATTCCCGCCTGGCTCGCGTCAGCGATGGCCTACGCGATCGAGACGGAGACGATGGCTTTCACACGGCCGGCCACGGACGCGGATCGCGAAGCCTATGGCGCCCTGATAGCGCGGGCGAACCTGCGGATGATCGGGGAAATCCGCAACGCGCCGCTGCCGCGGGACCACTTCGCCCAGTTGCAGGCCGCGATCGCCAACGCGCGCATCTACGGCAACCTCGCCTGGACGCATCTCGAAGATGCCGAGCCCCCGGAAATGGTGGCGGAAGTCGCGGACCTGCTGCTGCGCATCGAACGGGTCACGGCGTCGTTCTGCACCGGCGCGCGGGCGGACCAGTTGCTGGTCTCGCTGCGCGGCGAACGGCGCGACGCGCGCTGCGGGAGGATCGTGCAGGAGGCGGTTCGGCCCGACGGACGCGGCGGCGGCCACGACCGGATGGCGGCCGGCGTCGTGCCGCTGGCGGGCTTGTCGCCGAAGGAACGCGCGGAGCGCCTGCGCCGGCTCCAGACGGCGCTGCTGCGGCGGATGGTTTCCCGCGCGCGGTGGGGCGAAACGGACGCCGAAACGCTGGGCCGCGCGCTGACGGGCGCCGTTCCGACCCCGTAGGCGGCGGTCAGAACTCCAATCGCCGTTCCTCGAACCGCCCCTGGAAATGATCGCGGTAGAACGCGTCTTTGTCCTCCGCGGCCAGGAATTGATCGTACAGCGCGCGCGGCACCTTCAGATAGTCGTACACCTCGCCCGTGCGCAGCACGATTGTGAGCGTCTCGTCGGCCTCGAAATGGTTCGCGCTGAAAATCAATTCCGAGCGAATCGGCGCGAACCCGGTTGTCGGTTCCGCCTCCGTCGGCGTATGGGCGCACGCCGATAGCAGCGCGGCGGCGGCCGCGGCGGCCCACAGGGAGATCCACAACCTGCGAATTGTTTTCATGCGCATTCTCCGGAGCGTTACGCGCGAGCGCCCGGCATCATACCGCTGCCGCCGCGCGAAACAAGCGCGATCGCCGGCTGCGGGGAGAACTCCGCGGTTCACTCAAACAGCGGCCCCAGCAGTTCACGAAAGAGCTGGGGTGTCGCCGCCATCGTGACGGCGAACAGTAATTGGTCACTGACGGTCGCGAGGTCGGTGACGTTCGTGAACACATAGGTTCGATTCAGCGGAATCCACAGCGCCGGAACGGTCGCGCCGGCGGCCTGATCCTGAAACTCCAGGGTGCCCAGGATCACCGTCAAGCGCTCGATCCGATAGGTTTTCGGCATCGGCCGCGGTTTCGGGAGCGGTGCCGGCGGCGGTGCGGGCGGGGGCGCCGGCCGCGGCCGTTCGGGCGGAGTGCGCGGAAGCGTCGGTTCCGCGCGCGGTTCGGCAGGCTCCGGCCGATCATCCTCAGGCCCGGTCGGCGGCGGACCCGGGGCGGGGACCGGGCCGGGTTCCGGCCTCCGCGTCGGCGGCCCGCGTCGCTCCTCCGGCAGGGTGCGCAACAGTTCGTCGAAATTGGATGCGCCGTCCGTTCGCCGGAGCATCGCGAGGTGCGCAATGTTCAGCCGCAGCTCGCGCAGCCGGGTCTCCGTTGCAGTGGACCCGGCCCGATCGTATTCGACATAGAGCTCGCGGAGGCGCACGGCGTCGCCGTCGGGAAAGCCCCGGGGATTGGCGACGGCAACATCATCCACCCGGAGGCTCGGCGGGCGAAAGCCGACCCGAAGGTTGCGGATCGAGATGTTCCAGCCGGAGGCGCGGCGCGCGGCAAAAGCCAGCGCGCCGGCGGTCCAGCGTCCGCTGAACGGCAGCGACGCCAGGGTCGCGGCCAGCAGAACGCCCGCGATGATCCAGCGCCGTCTCCGTCGCGGGTGCGGATCCGCGTTCAGGGTCGACGATGCCATGCCGCAGCCTAACCGGATCGCGCCGCGCGCGCAAGGATCGCTCAATAGGCGTTGCGGCGCGCAAACAGGGTCATCGCCAGGATTTTGAAATCGAGCGCGAGCGACCAGTTTTCGAGGTAGAAGAGATCGTAGGCGATCCGGTCCCGAATGTCGGTGTTGCCGCGAAGACCGTTGACCTGCGCCCACCCGGTCATGCCCGGCTTCGCCGCATGCCGCCACATGTACCGCTGGACATCCTCCTTGAAGCGGTCCACGAAGTGCGGCCGTTCCGGCCGCGGGCCGACGAGGCTCATTTCGCCCTTCAGCACGTTCCAGAACTGCGGCAGCTCGTCGAGATTGTGCCGCCGCAGGAACGCGCCGACCCGCGTACGGCGCGGGTCATTCTCGACGGTCCAGACCGGCCCCGTCTGCGCCTCCGCATCCACGCGCATCGTGCGCAGCTTGATCAGTTGGAAGGTTCGTCCGTCCTCGCCGCAGCGTTCCTGGCGGTAAAACACCGGCCCGGGCGACGAGCGCTTGATCAGGATCGCCGCCACCGCGATCACCGGCGCGGATAACAACAGTCCAACGGCGGCGCCCGCGAGATCCTCTAGGCGTTTCATGACACGGTTCCAGAAGAAGTCCAGCGGCCAGCGGCTCATGCCGAGCAGCGGAATGCCGCCGATGGTCTGCACATCCACGCGGCTCGTCAGCATGCGGAAGAGATCGGGCACCATTTGGAAGGCGACCCAGTGGCGTTCGCACAGTGCCATCAAGTCCATGATCCGCGCGGGGCCGAGATCGCCGCGGGTGAGGACCACCTGGTCGGCCTCGCCGCGCTCGACCAGCCCGGACAGATGGTCCAGTCCGCCCCGGATCTGGTCGGACGGAATGCCGGGATCGGCGGATTCGTCGTCGATGCGCAGGAACCCTTCGACCCGCGCGCCGAGACGCGGTTCGCGGCGCAGGGCTTGCGCGAGTCGCGCGGCGACGGCATCCGTGCCGAGAATCCACAGCCGGCTGAACGCCTGCCGGTGGCGGTAGAGGTGCCACTCGTAGCGGAACAGCAAGTACCGTTCGAGTCCGACCGTGAGCAGGATCGTAAAGAAGGAGAGCAGGACCGTTGCGCGGGAGAATGAGAACTCCGTGCGGATCACAAATGGCAGGGTCATGGTCGCCACGATGCCGAGCGCGACCGCGCGAACCAACCGCGGAATTTTTTCCTCAAAGCGGCCGAGCTGCGGGCGGCGGTACAGGCCGAGGACGCGGAAAATCAGCACAAAAGCGAGCGTCGCCGCGAGCGCGCCGAGGAAGTAGGGACCGCGCGGCGGATTGGCGCCCGGCGCCTGCGGCGGCACCCAGCCGGAATCAAAGCGAATCCAGATGGCCAGCGCGAAGCCCGCATACACGCCCACTACGTCGCCGACGATCGCCAGCAGCCCCGCCAGCGCGTCCAGATTGTCCCGTCGCCGCATGGCGTCATCCTATGCGCCGACCGCCGCCGAAACAAGCGTGGTCGGTTCGGTCGCCGCCATGTTTCGCAGGGGCGCGGTCTTCGAGGAAGGCGCGCGGCTGTGATTCGGCCCTGGCGATCGAACGGCGGTGTTCCGGCAAAAGCCGCAGGGAGGAGACGTTCTGCCCGGCCGGCGGCGCGGGATGCGGAGGTTCCGCGAACCGGCGCTGCGCAGGGCCCTTTGCGGGTGCGCGACGCGCTCCCGCAGGCCGCGACGGGCGTCGCCCTCCGAATCGGTTTCCCCCCGTCCGCCCTTCTGCCCCGCCTGCATCTGCTTCATCCGCCGCACCTATCGTCGCAAAACACTTGTTTTGCGATGACCGTTGGAACGGTTCGGGACGATGGCGGCCTGCCGAACGAAATTCTAGGGCGCCGGCGCTTC
The DNA here is from genome assembly GCA_964386675.1 of uncultured Verrucomicrobiota bacterium. Taxonomy (GTDB): domain Bacteria; phylum Verrucomicrobiota; class Kiritimatiellia; order PWTM01; family PWTM01; genus CALGXT01. Next base: position 17,209 of record CAYLTB010000005.1, on the reverse strand, counting down.
CAGCGCACCGGCGGCGCGGCGCGCGCCCGCCGGCCGCGCCCCCGTGAAATCGCGCAGGAACGGGCCGTCCAACTGCCAGGCGTGCAGCTCTTCGATCGTGGTCTTCGACTCGGCCAGCGTGCTGAGCGCGATGCGGACGAAATCCAGGTCGCCCGCGAAATACCCTGCGGCGCCGAGACCCACCCGGAGATCGGCCGCGTTCCGGCAGCCGCCCGCCAGACGCGCCGGCGTCTCCGCGACCCGGCGCCCGTCGAGATAGAGCCGAACACGGCCGGCGTCGAGATCGCATTCCGCCAGCGCATGGCGCCAGGCGCCGTCGGTGACACGACTCGGAGCGGCTGCGCGCGCTGCGCCGTCCGCCGACCGGACAAAAAACGACAGCCGCCCGCCGGCGTCCAGCGCCAGCTCGTAGCCGCGGTCGCTCAGGTCGGACACCAGCGCGCCCGCGGCGGCGCCGGGCGGCGCGCGAAAATAGACCTCGACCATGAACCGTCGGTCGGCGTCGTGCGGACTGGGGTACCCTTCCCGGACGGCGGGCGCATCGGCGGGCAGCGAGAAGCAGCGGTCGCGCCCGTTGAACCGAACGGCGCCCGCCGTCCAATCCTCGAGCGCGCCTTCGACATAGTCGCCGGCGGCGACATTGACGCCGCGCAGGTCGTAGCGGGGCAGCCGCCGGTATTGCATACGGTTGGTCACGCGCGGCGACAGGTACCAGTGTTCGTCGAAAGCGACCGCGGGATCGCGGTTGTTTCGGTGAAAGTTCCACTCGCCGACCGTGCGGGCGAGCGCCCACGGCACGAAGAACCGCGCGCCCTGTCCGGCCGCCGCGCCGTCTTTGTCAGGCCGGAAATCGTGGCGGTCGGCATTCGGCGCCGGCGATGCCGCCGCCCGCGCACCCACCTCCGCGGCCAACGCGCCGCGCTCCGCGAGCGCCGCACGGAAGGCGTCGAGATCCTTCGGCCCGTCGCCGAGGCCCTCCAGCCGGGCCGGTTGAGGGCCGATCGCATGGAAGACGTTGCGCGCGTAGGCGATCGTTTCGATCGGGATCGCCTCGTAGGTCGCGTTCTCATCTTCCTTCTGGCGCGCGTGATCGAAGACGCGGCGGCTGATCGAGAGCCAGAGGTTCGCGAGGTTGATCTGACGGCCGCCGGCGGGCGACCAGTGGCTGCCGTCGGCGAAGTTGTAGGCGGTGTTGTGAGCGAAGAGGTTCAGCATGGTCGGCACCGCGTGGTAGAACGCCGTGTTGCTGCACTGGCGGCTGGCGAGGTCGTTCGAGACACCCCAGGCGATGTTGTTGAAGTGGTAGTTCTTGAACGCGCCGTCGAGGTAGTAGGCGAAGCCGAGCCGCGCGCTCGCAGGCTTGTCGGGGCGGTACGCCCAGTTCCAGTAGCCGTTCGCGTTGCCGGAGACGTTGTTGAAGATGTAGGCGGGGCCGCCCTGCCAGGTCTCGATGCCGCCCCAGTCGTTGGCGGCCAGCAGCGAGTTCGTGACCTTGTTGTGGTGGATCAGCATTCGGCACAGCGGCCGGTCGCGCGTTTCCTCGCTGCCCTTGCCGCCGAACACGAAGATGCCCGCGCCGTAGCAGCGGTCGAGGATGTTGCCGGCGATTTCCAGCGTTTCCGGAAAGCGGACGACGAGCGCGTGCGCGCTGTCGCTGCGGAACGGGCGGTGCCCGATCTCGGAGAGCCGGTTGCGCAGCACGCGCACGTCGCCCAACTCGCCGAAGGGCGGGTCCTTTTTGCCCCAGCGCGAGCTGTCCTCGATCTCGATCGCGCCGTGGTCGGTCTGGCGGATGTCGTTATCGGTGACGGCAATCCGGTCGAGCGCGTCGCCGTCATCGAGGGCCTTGAGCCGAATCGCCTTGTTGACATGCTCGAAGCGGCAGTGCGCGATCCGCACGTCGTCGCCGCGGCCGAGCAACCGCACCGCCGCCGCCTCCACGTCGCGGTGGACGAAGCCGCGCGCGGTCAGGTCCCAGAAGACGTTCGTGCAGCGGAACGTCAGGTTCTCGATCCGCAGGTGGCGCGCAGCCTCGAGGTCCACCAGCACCGGGTGCCGCGCCGCTTCGACCGGGACGGCGCCCGGGTCGCGGTCGCCGGGCAGCCGGACGAAGAGCGTGCCGCCCTCGCCGCGCCGTTCGAACCAGAACTCGCCGGGCGCGTCGAGGAAGTTCGGACGGTCCTCCAGGAAGTAGCGGTTGCCGGCGATGATCTTGCCGCTGTCGCCATACCAGAAGCCCTGAAAGGCCAGCCCGCGCCGCTGGGGATCGAACGCCTCGATGCGGGAGGCGAACGGCGTGCCCATCACGATGCCCCACTCGCTCCAGACGATGCCGCCGACGTAGTCTTCCGGCCGGCCGGTCAGCCGACGCCGGTCAACACCGAGGTGCATTTTCTTGCCGCCGACCTCCGTCTTGTTTCGATCCGTCCACCATTCCGGCTGTTCCCAGGTCCACCACTCGCTCATGACGTCGTCGGGGTCGGAGACGTTCCAGTTCGGCGTCCGCGCAAGCCGGAGGCGCTCGATCGCGCCCTCCGGCCCGAGGACCCACACGGCGCGCGGCGCAAAGGCCAGTTTCGCGCGCCAGACCTTGTCCGGTTCCGGGATGTCGGGGCGGTTGGCGCCGCGCGTCCAGCCGGCGACCTGTTCCGCGCCGCTGAGGACGGCGGGACCCTCGCCCCAGTCCGGATCGGCCGTCAGCCGCACGGGATGCTCCGGCGTGCCCTCGAGCCGTCCGCGCAGACGTCCGCGATAGACCACGCCGCCCTTGAAGACGTAGGTGTGCGCGCCCGCGCCGTCGCGTGCGGCGACGCGCGCCGCGGGGTCGAGCGGATGGTGTTTCCACGCCGTCGCGGGAGTACGGCCATCGCGCGCGTCGTCCCCCCCTTCAAAATCAACATAGCGGACCGAGGGTCCGGCCTCGAAGCGGAAGGGCGCAGGCGCCCATTCGAGGTCGCCCGTCGGCTGCACGCGCGCGTGCGGTTGCTGCCACGAAAAATCTCCGAACGCCGTGCCGGCGGAGGCCAGGGCTGCCGAAAACAAGGCCCAGCGTCCGAATTTCATGGGTTGCTCCCCGTTTCCGGCGGCGGCGCGAAACGCGTGGCGTTGACGCTCTCGTTCATGGCGTGCTCCATCCTTGACCGTCCGGTCGTCGTCGGCGTCCGGTGGCCGGCGAGCGCGCCTTTTGCGCGCGGCGCATCGGCGGCGGCCGGCGTACGCTCGGTGTCGGTCACCAGATAGCCGCAGATGCAGAAGGCGGCCACACTCCCGAAGACGTGCCAGAGAAAGTGTGTGCCCATCGGGAGGAACGCGGGCGCGCTCAGGTCCCACTGACGGAACAGGAGCGCGGCGGCGAAGGACGCCGCCGCGCCCGCGAGCCAGCGCCAGCCGCGCGGATACCGCACCGCGCAGTGCAGCGCCGCCGGCAGCGCCAGCGCCGCGCCCATCAGCGCGTAGTTCAGCGTGATGCGCCAGCCGAGCGCCAGCCTGCTGCGCATCAGGATTCCCGACAGAAAGAAGGGCAGCAGGCCGAGTGCAATGGCCCAGCCGGTCCAGCCGGTCAGCCGTCGCCACAGGGTCATGCCGGTCAGTAGCAGCAGGATCGCGATCGGCATCCAGTCCAGCAGCAGCCAGACCGGGTGGCTGCGCGTCGCGTGGTAGAGCGTGCCGGCCGTCCAGCCGACCAGCAGCAGCGGCAGCGCGGCGGCGATCATCGGGTGGGCGCGCCAGCGGCGGCGGGTGCGAAGGCCCCAGTAGAGCGCGACCAGTAGAAACGCGAGGTTGCTGGCCGTCGCCCACGGCTCGACCGGAAACCGGCCCGGCCGTGTCTCGCGGTAGATCGGTCCGTGGTCGCGCGCGTAACGGTCCGGCGCGTTCCACTCGCGCCGCAATGTGGACTCCGGAAGCTCGGGCATGACACCGGAATGTAGCACGTCCGCGGCGGCGCGCGAACCGCCTTGCCACGCCGGCGCACCCGCGTTACCCTCGCCGGCCAATCGGAACGGAAGGAGCATCTCGGATATGAGCAAGCGCATTGTCCTGGTCGGCGCGGGCAGCGCCCAGTTCGGGCTCGGCTCGATGACCGACATCATCAACAGCGAGCCGCTGCGCGGCAGTACGATTGTCCTGAGCGACATCAATCCCGACGCGCTGGCGCATGTCGAGAAACTCGGACGGGAGTTCCTGGCGGGCCGGAATCTGCCCTATACGATCGAGGCGACGACCTCGCGCGAGCAGGCGCTCCGGGGCGCGGATTTCGTCGTCATCTCCATCGAGGTCGGCCAACGCTTCGCGCTGTGGGAACAGGACTGGCGGATTCCGCAGCAATTCGGCATTCGGCAGGTGTACGGCGAAAACGGCGGGCCGGGCGGGCTGTTCCACGCGATGCGGATCATCCCGCCGATCCTCGACATCTGCGCGGACGTGATGCGGTTGTGCCCGGAGGCGTACGTCTTCAACTTTTCGAATCCCATGAGCCGGATCTGCACGACGGTCGGGCGCAAATTCCCGTCGCTGCGGCTGGTTGGCCTGTGCCACGAGATCGCGTCGGTCGAGCGCGAACTGCCGCCGATGCTGGGCATGAAGTTCGAAGAGATCTCGGTGGTCGCCGGTGGCCTCAACCACTTCTCGTTCCTGTTGGAGGCGCGCGAGCGCGCGACGGGGCGCGACCTGTATCCGGACATCCTTGCGAAGGCGCCGGCCTTCTATGCCGGCAAGCCGGAGCGCGGCCTGTTCCGGATGCTGCTGGAAACGTTCGAGCGGCTGCCGATCACCACGGACAGCCACTTCGGCGAGTACATTCAGTGGGCGTGGGATGTCGTGGACCACAAGGGCATCCTCGACTTCTACAGCGCCTACCAGCAGTACTGCGCAAAGCGCGCCTTCACGATGGGCAAGCCCAGCGGCGAGCGCGTGATCCCGATGATCGAGTGCCTGGCCACGGGGCGCCGGGGCGAGGAACTGGCGGTCAACGTGCTGAACACGGGCTACATCGCCGAATTGCCGCGCGACATCGCCGTCGAGGTGCCGGCCGCGGTGGACGGCCGCGGGGTGCATCCGCGCGCGCTGCCGGCGGCGCCGAAGGGCATTGCCGGACTGTGGCGGAACCAGGCCGCCGTGCACGACCTCTGTGCGGAGGCGATCCTGCGGAAATCGAAACGGCTCGCGCTCCAGGCGCTGCTGGTGGACCCCGTGGTCCACAGCGTCCGCGCCGCCGAGCAGACGCTCGACCTCATCCTGGAACGCCAGAAAGACTACCTCGGCTACCTGACGTGAGCGGTGGGCGGACCGGCCGGCACCGGAAGGCCGTGGGTCTGCCGCAGCCGCATCAGCGCTTCCTGGAGACCCAGAAGTCGTTGCCGGGGCCTTTGACCTCGTCGAGCACGAGGTGGACACGGGCGACGGGCACCTCGACGGAGATCTGCGCGGCGAGATAGCGCGGATCCTGCGTGACCCAGATCCAGAGCCGCCCCTTGCGCACGGCCACCCCGCCAAAGGCCGCCTTCGGCTCGATTTTGACGGTCTGCATTTTGCCGTAGCGGCCCACCTTCAGCCGCTCGGCCGTTCCGGGGGGCAGCTCGACGTCGTGGATTTTGTCGTCGGCCCAGACGCGCAGCGATTTCTGGACGCCGGGTGCGATGCCGTCGCGGCGCACCCAGTACATCAGGCTCGGGATGTCGCGCGTTTCGGGCTCCAGCGGCACGGTCTTGGTCTCGTTGCGGATATGCGACTCCCAATGGGCCTCCATAGCGTCCCAGTCGAACGTGGTCGTCTCGTGGTAGCGGTACTTGCCCTCCTTGACGTTCTTCACGAACCGCAGCGGCAGGAAGGTCGCGGGGTCCACGAAGCTCTCGATCACGTCGTCCACGGGGAAGATCGTCGAGAGCACCTTGTTCGTGCGCGTGCGGAAGCGCAGGTGGATCAGGCGGCGGCCGTCCTCCTCGACCCACTCCGAGGTGCAGCGGGTTTCGCCGACGGGGATCGCGCTCCAGTAGATCGTGAAGACGAGTTCTTCGCCGACCGCGAACCAGAGGTCCGGGTCGCCCGCGCCTTCGCCTCCGCCGGCGGCGTCCGCCGCGGCGGGCAACGCGGCCGGCTCCGCGGGTGCTTCCGCGACCGTATCTACGAAGAGGGGGGGCGTCGCCATCCAGCCCCAGAGCGCCAGCGCGGCTGCCGTTTTCCAAGCCTTGGAAACCGCAAGGCGTCGCCCTTCCCAGCCCTGGAAAATGGGGTTCATGATAAGCCTTTTCAATGCGTCGGCCGGCGCAACATACCTTGATAGACGCGCGACGGCGATGGAAAATGCGAAATTGTCTCGCCGCGGGCGTTTTGATAGAGCGGTCCGTATGCGTACGAAACGACCGGTGCGGCTGCTGTGGGTGTACATGACCGCCCCGGCGACCGCCGTGGCGCAGCGTCTCGCGGAAGCGCTGGTGGGGGAACGACTGGCGGCCTGCGTGAACCTCCTGTCGGGCGTGCGCTCGACCTACCGCTGGCGCGGCCGGGTCGAGCGGGCGCGCGAGACGGTCCTGATCGCGAAGACGCGCGCCGATCGGTATTCGGCATTGTGCGCGCGGGTCCGCGAGCTGCATCCCTACGAAGTCCCGTGCATCGTTGCCGGCGCGATCGAGCGCGGACACCCCGCGTTTCTGGAATGGGTGGCCGCCGAGTCGCAACCGGAACGCCTTCCGCCGCGCCGCACGCGGAAGCGGACGGCCGGCTCGGGACGCGGCGGCTCGCCGTGACGAGGGGCTAGGTTGGGCGCGATGAAAGCCCTTTTACTGCCAATCATGCTGGGCCTTTGGATGGCCGCAGCCCCCGCGCCGGCTGCGCCGCCGGAATCTGCGCGCCGGTTGGGCCGCTTCGGAGTCACATGGACGTTCGACCGCGAGTACCCCGTCGGAACGTTCGTCAACGGCGACCCGTGGGTCGTCGGCCGCGTCCGGATCGTGCAGATCACGCCGGCATCCGAGAAGCTCGCCAACGGGCGCGTCGTCAACGGCTCCATGGTCAATCCCAGGGTGCACGGCGACAGCGGTTTTGACTCGCTGGCGGGCGGCAAGTACCGGCCGGAGCTCAACGTCGCGTGGGGCCTGGATGCTGCGCAACCGCTGACGCTGCCGCCCGGTTCGAGCCTGCTCTCCGCGGTCAGCGCTGCCGGCGGTGACTCGAAGCGGCCGCTGGAGACCATCGCGGTGCTGACAGTGCTCGACGCGCCGCCGCCGGGCGACGCGTTCCGGCCCCCGTATGCCGCGGGCGACAAGGCCGTGCGGTTCCGTTTTGCGCAGGTGGATGCCGCGCGGCTGCCGCGGCTGAAGGTCGTGGGGACGCCGCCCGCGTGGGAGCGCGTGAACGCGCTGGTCGAGCGGCCGTTCGTGGATTTCGCGCCGAACTGGAACCGGTACCACATCGCGACGGCAAAGAACGGGGCGCTCTACGGCCGCGACACGTCCCAGCAGGTGAGCCTCGTGACCGCGATGCTGATCGCGGACTATCCGCCCGAGGAGAAACGCTCCGCGCTGATCGGCCTGATCCAGCGGGGCATTGATCTGTACGGGTTGTTCACGTACTGGAGCGAACGCCGGGAGCAGTGCCCGTTCCCGTGGAACTCCGACGGCGGCCACAGCAGCGGGCGCAAGTGGCCGATCGTGTTCGCCGGCGCGATGCTGGGCGATGAGGCCATGACCAGGGTCGGCCACGCGGCCCCCGGGCGGTTTCACGAGGACGCGCAGACCGTTTACATCACGGCGGAGCACGTCGCGCTGACGAACAGCGACCGGTGGCGGCCGCCCTATGACGGGAAGCACGGGAAACAACCCTACACGGAGCGGATGATCGGCATGCCCGAATGGGTGGGCAACCGGAATCCGGAGCAAGCCAACGCGCACTGGACCGGCCACCCGTACCGGCTCGGCGGCAACCAGCATGCGTTCCACGGCATGACGCTCGGCGTGCTCGCGATGGGACTGCGCGAGGCGTGGAACCACGACGCCTGGTTCGACTACCAGGCGCGCTATACCGCCATCCTGGAGGGCCGGCCCGACCCCTTCGCCGAGAAACTTGGTTACGAACCCGTGGAAGGCTCACGACCCGCGGGCGGTTTTCCCGGCTGGCAGAAGTTCTGGCAAGATCGCTGGCCCTATGACCTGTGGAACGAGCACTGGAAATCCTACTGGCCCCTTCCAGATCGGAGCCCCGCGGCCGCGAATCCGAACACGGCGGGAAGCTGACGCATGGCGGCATTTCAGTTCATCCGGCCCGATTCGCTGGCGGAAGCCTCGGATTTCCTTCGAGAGCGGCACGGGCGCGCATTCCTGCTGGCCGGCGGCACCGACCTGATCGTCCAGATCAAGAAAGGCCGCAAGCGGCCCGAATGGGTGCTCGATGCCAAGCGCATCCGCGACCTCGATGCCGGTATCGCGGTGCGCGAGGGCGTTCTGCGCATCGGCGCGCTGGCGCTGATGACGGATATTCTGGAGCACCCCGAGGTCCGCGCGCATTTCCCCGCGCTCTGCGAGGCGCTGCGCGTGATCGGTTCGGTGCAGATCCGCAACCGCGCGACGATCCCCGGCAACCTCTGCAACGCCTCTCCGGCGGCCGACAGCGCGCCGCCGCTGCTGGTGTACGGCGGGCGCGTCCGCGTCTTCAACGCCCGGAACGGACGCCGCGCCGCGCCCGTCCGCGATTTCTTTCTCGGACCGGGCCAGCCCGCGCTCGACGCCGGCGACATCGTTGAGGCCGTGGAGATCCCGCTGCCCCCGCCCGGCACGGGCGCGGCCTTCATCCGGCTGGCGCGCCGCCGCGGCATGGACCTGACCTCGATCAGCGTCGCCTGCGCGGTGACCCCCGGCGGTCGGGCGCGGTTCGCGTTCGGCGCGGTCGGCCCGACGCCGCTGCTGCTGCCGGAGGAGGTCGTCGGAGACGGCGGCGCGACGCCGGAACTGCGCGAGCGGCTTTCGGCAGGCATTCGGCCCATCAGCGACATCCGGGCCGGCGAGGACTACCGACGCGCCATGGCCGGGGTCATCGGCGCGCGCGCGCTCGCCGCGGCGCAGGCGCGTCGGCGGGAGGGAGGGTGAGGATGCGCGGTTTGGGGCATGACCTTTCGCGGCGGCGAGGGGACTCGCCCTGCCATCGAAGAATAGACGGCCGAGGAGTGGTAGGGCGCGCAGTCCCTGTGCGCCGGATATGGCCCTGGAAACAGCCATGAGTGAATTCCCTGAAATTCCGATCACCGTCACCGTCAACGGCGAGGAGCGCCGCCTCGCGGTCCGCGCCGACGAGACGTTGCTGCACGCGTTGCGCGACCGACTCCACCTGACCGGAACCAAGCTCTGCTGCGGCGAAGGCGAATGCGGCGCCTGTACCGTGCTGTTGGACGGACGCGCGGTGGACTCCTGTATCGTGCTCGCGGTCGAGGCCGATGGCCGCGCCGTGACGACGATCGAGGGCCTTGAAAAGAACGGCCGGCTCGACCCCATCCAGGAAGCCTTCCTCGACTCGGGTTCCGTCCAGTGCGGTTTCTGCACGCCCGGCATGCTCCTGGCGGCGCGGCACCTGCTCGACCGCAATCCCGACCCCACCGACGACGAGATCAAGGAGGCGCTCTGCGGCAATCTCTGCCGCTGCACCGGCTACACCCGCATCATTGCCGCCGTCCGCCAGGCCGCGCGGGGAGATGGTAATCAGTGATCAGTAATCGGTGATCGGTGGGCGGTGGGCGGTGGTGGGACGGAAGGGCGGGAGAGATGCAACACGCAGACAGTTTTCGGAATCTGGCAGTGTATCAGAAAGCACGGGAAGTCAGCCGTCGTTTTTTCGAGCTTTCGAAGTCGTTTCCGGCGGAGGAACGGTATTCGTTGACAGACCCGGGGCGGCGTTCTTCGCGTTCCGTTGGCGCCCAAGTCGCCGAAGCCTGGGCCAAGCGCGCCTATGAGCGTCACTTTCCCAGCAAGCTTACGGATGCGGGCGGCGAGCAACTCGAGGCCCAGCACTGGGGGGATACGGCTTTGGATTGCGGTTACATAACCGTGGCGGACCGCGATGCCTTGATCGCGAAGCTCGAAGCCATCGGCCGCGTGCTCCACTCCATGATGGACAAGTCCGAGCTGTTCTGCGGCGCCCGCGCTCCGACCGTCCGCGAATCCGCCCCGGAGTATTTCACCGATCACCGATCACGGATCACTGTCCACTGAAAATGGAAAAAGCAAGACCGGAGCCAGAAAATGAAAATCATAGACCTCAGCCTTCCACACCAGAACGGGGCCAGCGAGCCGTACCCGCCGAAGATCGAGCATACCGACCACGCCTTCGGCGCGCAGCGGCTCTCGAAGCTCGCCGGGGTTCAGGCTTCCGATTTCACCGACGGCCTCGCGCTGGCCTCGGATATCATCACCGGATCGGCCCACTCCGGCACCCACGTGGACGCGCCATGGCATTACGGGCCGACCTGCGAGGGCCGCCCCGCGCGCACGGTGGACCGGATTCCGCTGGAGTGGTGCTACGGGCCGGGCGTGGTGCTCGATCAGCGGCACAAGGCGCCGGGCGATGAAATCACGGTCGCCGATTGCGAGGCGGCGCTCGCGCGGATTCCGCACCGTCTGCGGCCGGGCGACATCGTGCTGATCCAGACCGGCGCGGACAAATACTGGGGCACCTCCGACTACCTCGCCATGCAGTCGGGCCTCGGCTGGGAGGCCACCGCGTGGATTCTGGACCAGGGCATCCGCTGTATCGGGATTGACGCCTGGGGCCTCGACCGGCCGGCGGCGAAGATGGGCGAGTCCTACCGCGCCGGCGACCGCCATGCGCTCTGGCCCTCGCACCTGTACGGGCGCAAGAAGGAATATCTTCAGATCGAGAAGCTCGCGAACCTCGACCGGCTCCCCGCGCCGGTCGGCTTCACGGTCTGCGCGTTTCCCTGCAAGTTCGAGGGCTGCTCCGCCGGTTGGACGCGCGCGGTCGCGATCGTGGAGTAGCGCGGCGGGGCGCGAAATGAAACCGCGAATGAACGCGTCGCGCTCCAACTCCACCGCATTCGCGTCCGAAGAACGCGCCGATGGCAAACGCGTCTATTGCACGTAGCGCAACGTTTTCCAAGCCTTGGAAGAAACAATGGCCCGCACTTCCAAGCCTTGGAAATAATGCGCGGCGCTTGTGAGTCATCGAGCCAAGCCGCATAATCGCCAATAATATGGTGGCCACGATGATTGCCCTGTATGTAAAGTCCGTCTCGGCGAACCGCGCGACGACGTGGCGTACTGGCGTGCGCGGCCGGCCGCGGAACGGATCGCGCAGGTGGAGTCGCTGCGTGCCGGGTATCACGCTTGGAAGGATGGGCATGCTCGTCCGGAATTTCAGAGAGTTTGTCGCCGCATTAGCCGCCCGCAGGGTTGAGTACCTGCTGATCGGCGGCTTCGCGGTGGCCGTCCAGGATCTGGCGGACATAGAGAACCTCACTTCTCAAACCGAGGTGGGGAAGGGCAGAACAACCCCATGAACGAACAACTCTTTCACAACGAAAACTGGTGGGTCAGCCCATTCAACTTCCTGCCCGAATCGCGCCGCGGCTTCGACCCGCCCGCGCGCGTGAAGTTCCACGACTGCACGCTGCGCGATGGTGAACAGACCCCCGGCGTCACGTTTCGCGCCGAGGAAAAGGCGCGCATCGCGAAGGAACTCGACGCCCTCGGGGTGGACCGCATCGAGGTCGCGTTTCCGGCCGTCTCCAAGGAAGACGCCCGCGCGTTGAAGGCCGTCGCCGATCTCGGCCTGAACGCCGACATCTTCACCTTCTGCCGCGCGCGCGAGGACGACGTGGACCTCGCCGTTGCCTGCGGCGCCGACGGCATCATCCTCGAGTTCCCCTGCGGCGAGCCGCGCATGGTCCACCAGTTCGCCAAATGGACCGAGCAGCAGGTCATTGACCTGACCGTCCGCATCGGGAAATACGCGAAAGACAAGGGATTGCAGGTCGTCATGTTCCCGCTCGACGCGACGCGCGCGCGGCCCGATTTCTTCCGCCGGCTGATGGACGAGGCCGGCGCGCAGCCGGAGATGGACAGCGTCGTACTGGTGGACACGACCGGCAGCCTGACGCCGCAGGCGGCCGACGCGCTGGTCCGCGACATGAAGCGGCGTACCGGCAAGGCGATCGAGATTCACACCCACGGCGACTTCGGGATGGGGGTGGCGGTCTCACTGGCGGCGGTCGCCGCGGGCGCGGAGACGATCCACGCCAGCGTCTGCGGCATCGGCGAGCGTACCGGCAACGTGGCGCTGGAGGAGGCCGCGGTCGCCGCGAAGGCGCTCTATAACTTCGACACGCGCATCCGCCTTGACCGCCTCAACGACCTGGCTCGGCTCGTTCGGGAGATCAGCGGCTTTCCGCTGGCCCCGAACAAACCGGTCGTCGGCGAGCGCGCCTTCACGCGCGAGTCGGGCCTCGGTGTGGAGTTCGTCAAGACGGCACCGCTGGTGCTCTACGGATTGCACCCGCGCACGGTGGGCCGCGCGCCGGAGTACGTTCTTGGCAAGAAGAGCGGGCTCGGCTCGATCACGATGAAACTCGAAGACCTCGGATTGCCGCCGATGCCGAAGGAGCAGCTCGAGGCCGCGCTGAAAGCGGTCAAGGACCTCGGCATTCGCAAGAAGGGCCTGGTCAACGACGACGAGTTCCGCGCGATCGTGGCGGAGATCGCGGGACGGTGAGCGGAGTCCGGATCGGCCATCGGCCACGGTTGGCCGCGGCCCCGGCGGTGTGGCCCGCAGGGCCGGCGGCGAAAAATCGCTCCGCGGCCCCCGGGCCGCTCAGAGCGGGGGCGCTTTCGGCGGCACGGCGCCGCCGAGCGCTGCCCAGCGCGCCCATAGCGCGGCGGTGGCGCCCGTTCGCCATGCCCGATATACCCGCTCCAGCGCCGCCAACAACCGGGCGACGGCGTCCTCCAGCGACAGCTCGACGCCTTCCATCCGGCACGACGTTGCGCGATCCTCCACCTCGGTGCCGCGCCAGTCCGCGGGCTCCTGCGTGAGGTTCAATCCTATGCCGGCCACGGCGAACTCGATTCGACTGCGCGCGATCCGCGGTTCGATCAACACGCCCGCGATCTTGCGGCCGCGCGCATACACGTCATTGGGCGCCTTGACGGCAATCCCCGGCACGCCCGCATCCATCAGCAATTCCGCCGTCGCCAGTGCCGCTACCATCGCCAACACCGCGCCTTGCTGCGCCGGGCTCGTCGGACGCAGCACAATGGAAAGGTAAAGCCCCCGGCCCGGCGCGGAGATCCACGTTCGGCCGCGCTGGCCCCGGCCGCGCGTCTGCGACAGCGCCAGCACGGCCGCGCCTTCCGGCGCGCCGGCCAGCGCCAGCTCTTTGGCCCGATCGTTCGTCGAGGGCAGTTGCGTATAAACGGCCAGCGGTCGGCCCCAGCCGCCGGGCGCGCGCCGTTGTTCGATCCCCGCCCGAAGGCGCTTCACGTCGAATCGCTCTGGCGCCGCCGGACCGTTCACACGAACTCCATCGAGAAGTCCGCCGCCGGCGCGGAATGCGTTAGCGCGCCCACGGAGACGGCATCCACGCCCGTCGCGGCTATCGCGCGTGCGTTTTTCAGCGTCACGCCGCCGGAGGCCTCGAGTCGCGCGCGGCCGGCGCAGATCCGGACACAGCGTCGCAGTTGCGCCGGGCGCATATTGTCGAGCAGTATCCAGTCCGGAGCTCCGTCGAGCGCGTCGCGCAGTTCGGATTCCGAGTCCACCTCGATCTCGATCGGCAGCCGCGGATATCGCGTCCGGGCGGCGCGGACGGCTTCGGCCAGGGTGCGCCGCGCGCGGCCCGCCCAGAACGCGCGATGGTTATCCTTGATCAACACGCGGTCGGCCAGGTTCGCGCGATGGTTCGTCCCGCCGCCGCAGCGCACCGCGTATTTTTCGAGCGCGCGCCAGCCCGGCGTCGTCTTGCGCGTGTCGAGCAACGCCACCCGGTACGGCGCAATCGCCGCCGCGAAGTGCGCGGTCAGCGTGGCGATGCCGGACAGCCGCTGGAGAAAATTCAGCGCTGTTCGCTCGGCCGTCAACAGCCCGCGCGCCGGACCGGCAAGCTCGAGAATCGGTTCGCCCGCGCGGACGTGCGCGCCGTCGGGCCGCCGGATGCGTACGCGGAGGCGCGGGTCCACCGCGCGGAAGGCCGCACGGGCCAGCGTCGTTCCGCAGATAACGCACGGCGCGCGCGCGACGACCCGCGCGCGGGCGCGCGCGGACGGCGGCACCAGCGCGAGCGTCGTAACGTCGCGGCGGACGGCGTCCTCGCGGAGCGCCGTCGCGAGCAGCGCCCGCGCAGCGGGGGCGAGTCCGATGGCCAAAGGGTTTCGCATGGTCGTTTCGCCGGGCGCCGAGGCGCGGCGGCGGCCGTAGGATAGCGCATTGGAAGCGCGGCGGCGAGTCGCCGGTGTAGCGGCGGGCGCTGATCGGTCATTCGAGAACGCGGCGACCTATCCCGTTGCCGCCAGCCGCTGGAGGCTCTGGAATCGCCCATCGGTCTTGTGCAGCCGGTCGCGTTCTCGCGCCTCCGCGCGCATTTCGGATGGAAGCGTCGCGGATCGGCGAGGGCTGCGGCGCTCGGGACCCGGCCGCGTTCTGTTCTGTGGTTCCTTGTCCCGGCCGGGCAAATCTGTTATCGGAGACTTTTGGGAGCGATCGCATTGAAAAAGAGATTTCGCCGGGTGGCGGTGCTGATGGGCGGGACATCCGCGGAGCGGGCGGTTTCGATGAAATCCGGCGCGGCCGTGGCGAGGGGGCTGCGCGCCGCCGGCTATGAGGTCGCGGAAGTGGATGTCGTTTCAGAGGACCGGCTGCCGATACCGGCGGGCACGGAGGCCGTGTTCATCGCATTGCACGGCGCCTTCGGGGAGGATGGCGGCGCGCAGTCGCTGCTGCGGGCCATGGGCATTCCCTACACGGGATCGGGTCCGGAATCCTGCCGGCTCGCGTTCGACAAGACCCTGGCGCGGGACGCGATGGCGCGGGCGGGCGTGCCGATTCCGGAGGGGGTGACGATCCATGCCGATCCGGGCGCCTGTCCGATACCGCTGCCGGCGGTGGTCAAACCGGCGCGGCAGGGATCGAGCATCGGTTGTTCCCGCGTGGAGTCGCCCGACGCGTGGGCGGCGGCTTTCGCGGCGGCGTGGGCGCACGGGAGCGACGTCGTAGTGGAACGGTTCATTGCGGGCCGCGAATTGACGGTCGGTATCGTGGCGGGCGAAGTGCTGCCGGTGGTTGAGATCGTCGCGCCCGACGACCACTTCAGCTACTGGGCGAAATACACGCCGGGGGTGACCCAGTATCGGGTGCCCGCGCCGCTGCCCGAGCCGACGGCCGAGGGCGTGCGCGCGTGCGCGCGGCGCGTCTTCGAGGCGCTGGGCGCGTCGGACTTCGGTCGCGCTGATTTCCGTCTGGCGCCGGATGGCTCTTGGTTCGCGCTGGAACTGAACACCATTCCCGGCTTCACGGAAACGAGCCTGCTGCCGAAGGCGGCGGCCGCGGCCGGCCTCCCGTTCCCGGAACTGTGCGATCGCATCTTGAACCTCGCGTCGGTTCGGTGATAGGCTGCCCCGAAAGGGCGTGCGGCGCGGACGGCGAGGACGGGCGATGCGGCGAGACGAGAGCGGCGATTATTGGCGGAGGCAATCCAATCGGCGGTTTCCGCGGCGCGAACCGATGCTGGTCGTGCGCGCCAACGTTCAGGAGCGGCGCGCGCAGCGGATCCAGATCGGCAGCGCCATCGCAGCACTGGCGCTGTCGTTCGCGGGGCTGGCGTGGGGATTGCGCGCCGGCGGCCGCGCCCTGTACCGCGCGTTGTTGACGGAAAATCCCCGGTTCACCCTGCGCACGATTGACGCGCACTCCGACGGCCGGCTGACGCCCGCGCAGATCGTCGAGCACGCGGGACTGGCGGGCGCCACCCGGCTGTTCGGCATCAACCTGCGCCAGGTATGGAGCGACCTCGAGGCGATCCCCTCGGTCAAGGCGGCGACCGTGCGCCGACGCCTGCCGGACACCCTGGAGGTGCGCGTGATGGAGCGGACCCCGGTGGCGCGCATCGCGGCGGTGGGCGCCGACTACCTGGACGCGGCGGACCGCGAGGGGGTCTTGATGGGGCCCCGGTTCGCCTCACCGTTGCTGCCGGTCATCGAGGGCGTGACCGAGCCCGGGCTCCGGCCCGGCCGCGCGCTGCAGAGCCCGGCGGCGCGAACGGCGCTGGCGGCGCTCGAAATCTGCGAGGTGACGCGGCTGCAACAGTTCGTCCGCATCCAGCGCATCGAAATCGAAAGCGACGGGCGCCTCCGGTTGACGCTCGACAACGGCGACCAGGCCGAGCTGCCGGACGGCCTGACCCGCGAGGCGCTCACGACCAAACTCCGCAACCTCGCGACCATCCAGAAAACCATTCTCGATCAGCGGCTGCCGCGCGGTTCCGGACCGCTGATGATTGACCTGACCACCGAAGAAATATTCCCCGTGCGCGGGCTGCTCGTGGAGGCGATGGCGCCGCCGCGCGGGCGGCGTTGACGCGGCCGCTCGTTTTCCCATGCCTCATCGCCCGTCCATTGTGGCCCTCGAGATCGGCACGACGAACGTGCGCGCGCTGGTCGGCGAAATCCGCGAAGACCACCACGTGGTCATCACCGGCGTGGGGGTTGCGCGGTCCGACGGCGTGCGCAAAGGGCAGATCGTCTCCGTCGAGGCCGCGGTCGCGCCGGTCCGCGAGGCGCTGCGGCAGGCGGCCGCGCAAAGCGACGTGGAAATTCACACGGTGTACCTGGCCGTCACCGGCGGGCACATCCGGGGCGACATCAACCGCGGCACCATCCACGTGATGAATTCGGAGGGCGCGATCACGGAGGCGGAAGTCCGCTCCGTCACGCAGGTGGCCAAGAGCATCAGCCTGCCCCAGGGGCGTGAGGTGATGCACACGATCTGGAAGCAGTTCTTCGTGGACGGACACGAGGGGGTCACCGACCCGATCGGTCTATCGGGCCGGCAGCTCGAACAGGAGATCATGATCCTGCACGGCGAACAGGCGCAGGTGATGAACGCCGTGAACGTCGCGCGCGAAGCGGGCGTCGAGGTGGAGGATATCGCGTTCAGCGGGTTGTGCGCTTCGCTGGCGGCCCTGACGCCGGAGCAGCGCGCCAGCGGCGTGCTGCTGCTCAAC
>CAYLTB010000004.1:1340-52227 GCA_964386675.1 uncultured Verrucomicrobiota bacterium | reverse complement strand
CGGCTCGAAGGAGCGGCCCGGCGCGCACCGCCGGATCACCGGACTGGAGCATATCGACAAGACGGTCGTGATTGACCAGTCGCCGATCGGCCGCACGCCGCGGAGCAATCCGGCGACCTACACGGGCGCGTTCAACGAGATCCGCAACCTCTTCGCCCGGCTGCCGGCCTCGCGCGTCCGCGGCTACGGGCCGGGTCGGTACAGTTTCAACGTTAAGGGCGGGCGGTGCGAGAAGTGCAAGGGCGACGGCATGCTGAAGATCGAGATGCACTTCCTGCCGGACGTCTATGTCCCCTGCGAGCTGTGCCGCGGACGGCGCTACAACGCGGAGACGCTCGAAGTCCGCTACCAGGGCCGCAACATCGCGGAAGTGCTCGACATGACGATTGACGAGGCGCTGGAGTTCTTTCGCGCGGTGCCGGGCATCGAACGCCGGCTGCGGACGCTCTCGGAGGTGGGCCTGGGCTACCTCCAGCTCGGCCAGCCGGCGACGACGCTCTCGGGCGGCGAGGCGCAGCGCGTCAAACTCTCGTCGGAGCTGAGCAAGCGCGGCACTGGGCGCACGTTTTATATGCTCGACGAACCGACGACCGGGCTGCATTTTGCCGACGTGCACCGGCTGATGCAGGTGCTGGAGCGCCTGCGCGACGCCGGCAACACGGTGCTGGTGATCGAGCACAACCTCGATGTGATCAAGCGCGCGGATTACCTGATAGATCTGGGCCCAGAGGGCGGCGCCGGAGGCGGCCGAATCGTGGCGGCCGGCACCCCTGAACAGGTCGCCGCTTGTGCCGCCTCGCACACCGGCGCCGCGCTGCGCGGGGCGCTGCGGGCGGCCGAGCACGGCGAACGTTGAACCGCAATCGTCAAAGCAGATCGGCAGGGAACGGCGGAAGCACGGATGGGTTGGGCTCGCACTTGGCGCGGTTTTCCCGTACTCTTGGCGTACTCGGAAATCCTTTCTATGTGGCGGTGAAAACGTGGGCTCATGCGGGTGTCCGGAACGAACCCTTGCCGGACTCGGCGGACCGCTGTCTCGGATCGTCCCGCGACTCGGCGGAGCGTAATCGCGTGATCGTGGCACCGAACGGAAACACAGACCCGCTGGTCCCCCGCGCCGGCGCGTGCGCCGCCGATCTCCGCCGCACTGCCCCGCTGCCGTTCCCCGCCCGTCGTTTCCTCCTGGCCCTCGTCTGGTGGCTGTTCGCGGTTCGCGGCGGGCCGACCGCCGCGCCCGCGGAGACGCCGGCCCGCGCGCCGGCCAACGCGATGGCGCGCGGCCTGGCCGCGTACGAGGACGGCCTGTTTCCGCTGGCCGAGCGCTATTTCCAGGAGGCGCTGGCGGCGGCCTCCTCCGAAATCGCGCACGTGGAGGCCGCGGTCTGGCTGGCGCGCGCCCGGATCGAGCGGCGGCGCTTCGCAGAGGCGGAGTCGCTGCTGCTGGACACGATCCGCGATGCGACCGCCGAATCCGCCCGCACGGCGCTGCGCGCGACGCTGGCCCGGGTGCGGCTGGCCGCCGACCGGCCCGCCGACGCGCTGGCCGCGCTGGAGGCGGTGGTATTGCAGACCCCGCCAGCCCCGGCAGAACCTGAGGCGCTGCGATTGCGCGCCGCGGCGCTTGCGCGGCTCGATCGGTTCGAGGAGGCGCTGCGCGCGTACGACGACCTTGACGAGCGCTTTCCGGACGATCCGGACGCGGATGCGGCGCTGATTGATGCGGCAGACCTATGGGCAACGCGGGGCGCTGTTGACGAGGCGGCGCGGCGGCTCGAACGCGTGCTGGCGAAACCGCCCGACGAATTGCAGGCGGCGCGGGCGCGATTGCGGCGGGCCCGGCTCGAATTGGACAGTGGACATCCGGAAAGCGTGGCAGGTTGGCTGCAGCCGCTGCTCGACGATCCGGCAGCGCCGCGGGAACGTCGCGGCGAGGCGGGTCTGTTGCTGGCCGCGGCGCTGGAGCAGCTCGGCGATCTGCCCGGCGCGCGGCGTGCGGTGGATGAGGCCATACCGCTTCTGCAACAGTCGGCCACTCTCCGCCGCGCGCGACTGTCCAAGGCCCGATTGGCGATCCGGGCGGGAGACCTCGAAACGGGCGCGCCGCTGCTGCGCGAGTTGATCCGCGAAGGGCCGGAGGATGCCGAGGCGGAGGAATCGCACCGGCTGCTGGCGCGGACGTTGCGCGAGCGCGGCGATACGGCGCGCGCGCTGGAGATCTACGACCTCCATCTGGAAGCCTTCGCGGCCCCGCGCGGGCGCGCGGACGCGTTGCGCGGGCGCGCATGGTGTTTGCTGGAGCTCGGCCGTCCGGCAGAGGCCGCGGCGGCATTTGACGCAGCGGCGGCGGCGCAGGACGACCCGGACCTCCGCCGCGAGTGCGCACTGAAGGTGGGCGATGCCTGGTTTGTCGCGGGCCAGTTCGAGCGGGCGCGGCAGGCGTATGAGCAGTTTGTCGAGCAGTTCCCGGATGCCGCGGAACGTCCGCGGGCGGCCTACCAAGTGGGCGAGAGCCTGCGGCGGCTGGGACGGCGGGACGATGCGCGCGCCGCCTTCGCACGCGTCGAGCGCGACTGGCCGACGTCAGCGGAGGCGGCGGCGGCGGGCTTCGCGGCGGCGCTGGTCGAGGAGGACGCGAACGATTGGGAAGCCGCGGTGCGGGCCTATGACCGTTTCATGGAGCGCTCCCCGGCGCCGCCGAACGGAGCGCGCGGCCTGCTGGGGCGCGGCCGCGCACGATATCGGCTGGGCCAGCACGAAGCCGCGCTGGACGATTTCCGGCGGGTCGCCACCGAAGTTCCCGAAAGTCCGGAGGCCGAGCAGGCGCTGTTCCTGCAAGGTTGGTGCCTCTACGTGCTGGGGCGCGGCGAGGAGGCGCTGAACCTCTGCCGGTCCTTCGTCGAACGGTATCCCGAATCGCCGTGGACGCCGGATGTGCGGTTCTGGATCGGGGAATACCACTACAACCTCGCCGAGTGGGCCCCGGCCGAGACCGCGTTCGCCGCGCTCGCGGAGGCTCACCCCAGGCACCCGCTGGCGGATCGCGCGCTCTACTGGGCCGGCCGCTCGGCCGCTGCCGCCAAGGATCCCCGCCGCGCGCTCGAGCACTACGCGGCGCTGGCGCGCCGTTTTCCCGAAAGCGCGCTGATGCCCGAGGCTCGCTTCGCGCAGGGCGATGCGCTCAGCGAAATCGGCGAGTTCGCGGCGGCGATCCTCGCCTTCGAAGACCTGATCCGGCAATATCCCCACAGCCACCTCGTCGCCGCCGCTTGGGGACGTATGGGCGACTGCCACTTCACGCTGGGGGCCGGCGATCCGGCCCGTTATGAGGAGGCTTTGCGCTGTTACCGCCAGGCGCGCACCGACGCCGGCGCCGACGAATTGAAGGAGCAGGCCGAATTCAAAATGGGTCGTTGTTACGAGCGGCTGAACCGGACCGAGGAGGCGCTGGCCCAGTACATGAACGTCGTGTACGGCCACCTCGAGGCCCGCGCGCGCGGCTCGGCCGGAACGGCACTCTGGTTCACGCGCGCCGCATTCGCCGCCGCCGCGTTGCAGGAGCGGCAAAACGCTTGGCGCGAGGCGGTGGCCATCTACCGGCGTGTGGAAGAATTCGGCGGTCCGGCCGCGGAGGATGCGCGCGCGCGCATCGCCCGGATCCGTCGCGAACAGTGGAGATTGTTCTGAGGCGGCGCACCGCCGCGGAGGCTGGAGCATGGGCGAATTGCTGCGACAGGGCGGCGGACTGATGGCGATCCTGCTGGCGGGCGGGGCGACGGCGGTCGTCGTCTTTGTCCTGCGCCTGTTTCATCTGCATCGCGCCCAGATCCGGGCCCCCGATTTTCTCGAGGGCCTGCTCAACGTGGTGCGCGGCGGCAACCTCAT
This sequence comes from uncultured Verrucomicrobiota bacterium, assembly GCA_964386675.1. GTDB lineage: Bacteria > Verrucomicrobiota > Kiritimatiellia > PWTM01 > PWTM01 > CALGXT01. Next base: position 48,345 of record CAYLTB010000004.1, on the reverse strand, counting down.
CGAAGCAATCAGTCTGTGCGATGAAACGCCGGGCCCCGTCGCCCGCATCGTGCGCGCGGCGCTGTTGCGGCGCGACGACCCGCCGGAGATCCAGCTTGCCGCGATGGAAACCGCCGGCCGCATCGAAATCCGGCGTCTGGAGGCCGGCATCGGCGCGCTGGCGACGATCGCACAGGCCGCGCCGATCCTCGGGCTGCTGGGTACGGCGCTCGGGCTGATGGACGCGCTGGCGCAACTGCGGGCGTCGGCCCCGCTCGCGCACGCGGGCGACTTGGCGGCCGGCTTGCAGTACGCGCTGGTCACGACCGCCGCCGGCCTCGCCGTGGCCGCCGCCGCCTACGTGTTTCACAATGTCCTGGTCGGGCGCGTGGCCGCCATCGTCCGCGACATGGAATTCGCCGCCGCCGAGTTGCCCGTCCGCCTGCGGCACGTCGCCGGGGAGGCGCGTCCGTGAGCGCCGAGACCCGACGCCTGTTGTTCGCGGCGCGCTTCGTCCCCGAGCACCGGCGCCGCGCCGGACGGCTCGGCGCCGCGCCGCTGGCCGACATTGCGCTGTTGTTCTTCTTCGCCTTCATCGCGCAATCCGACCTCATCGCGCGGCCGGGTATCCGCGTCGCGCTGCCCTCCGCCCCATTTCAAGAGGGCGCCCCATACCGCGCCGCCGTCGTCACCCTCACGCAGGAAGGCATGGTGTTCTTCGGCGACCGGCGCACCACGCTCGAGGGCCTCAAGTCCGATTTCGCGCAGATCCGCCACGAACAGCCCGACCTGCCGCTGATCGTCGAGGCGGATGAAGGGGTTGCGCAGGGCCGGCTGGTCGAAATCTACAACATGGCCACGGCGGCCGGCATCCGCGAGATTCTGCTGGCCACGCGGGTGGCCCCTGCGCGATGACGGAGACGTCGTGACGAAACGTCGAAAACAGCGCAAGGCCGCCGGCGGCATGACGGCGGTTCCAAGGCTTGAAAAAACGGAGTCCGCGGTCGTCCAACCCTTGGAAACCGCCATCGCCGCGCCCCTCCGAAACCGCTGCGAGCGGTATCTACCCGCGCTGGCGGCGTTGACCTTGGCCGCCGCGCTCCACCTGCCGCTCTTCGGGCTCCGGCCGGCGCCCCCGCGACCGGTGGCCGACGTCGCCGCCCCTGCTCCTCCCCGGCTGCGTTACCTGCCGCTGGCCGATCCCGGGCTGGACGCCAACGCAACCGACGTGCGCGTCGTCTGGTCGCCGGCGCTTTTCTCGCTCCCCTCGCGATTGGGCTTCCGAGGCTCGAGTCCGGCACCGGGGCTGTCCGGCCCCTCGCTCGACAGCCCGATCCACGACACGGCCCGGCTGACGGCCGCCGCTCAATCGCCCGCGCCCCCCGCGGTGCTGGCGCCCCGCCCGGCCGCGCGCCCGATGCTGCCGGCCGTCTCTGTGCCCCGGGTTTTCGATACGCCGGCGACCCCCGCCGCGTTGGCGGACGTCCTCGAACCGCTGGACGACGGACTGCGCGGACGATTGGAATCGGCCCCGCTCGATCCGTCCGCCGCCGACGGCGGCCGCGGCTGGGAAGCCGTCGTCTGGCTCGCCTTTGATGAAGCGGGCCTGCCCCGCCACGCGTTGATCGAGCGAATCGAACCGCCGGATGCACCGCCCGAGACGCGCGTCTTGCTGCAGCGCGGCCTGCGCGCGTGGCGCGCGGCTCCGGGCGTCGAGCGCTCCGGACGCGTGCGAATCCGTCGGCCGGGCGCGGAAGGAGCGCCGCCGGAAGCGGCGGCTGATCGAGGGTGGACCCCGTGACGGTCTCGTACACCACCCTCTTCACGGTCTGGGTCGTGGCGGCCTGCGCACCGGCCCTTGCGGCGGAACTGTACTACACCTGGCGTGACGCCCGTGCGCGTCCGCCGCGGCGGCGGGCCAAGCTGTACCGCTGCGCGGATTGCGCGCACGTGTATGAGGATCCGCGGAACGTGCCCCTCTCCCCGTGCCCGCGTTGCGGCGCGCTCAACGAGGCGGCGCGACGGTAACCGGCGCGCTATTGATGTTGCGCCGGACCGCGTCCGCGGGTATGGAGCGGCGGGAAGCAACGCCATGAAGATTCATTGTCTGAACAGGTCGCCGGCCTGCTTTTCGCCGGCGGTGGAACGGTTCCTGCGGATGCCGCCGCTCGATCCGGGCGCGGAGGAAAGCGCACGCCGTGTGCTCGCCGAAGTCCGCGCGGGCGGCGATCGGGCCGTCGCGCGCTGCGCCCGCCGCTTCGACGGCGCGCGCCTGGCGCCGGCGCAGTTTCGGGTGGCCGACGCCGAACTCGCCGCGGCCTCCGTCGCGGTGTCGCCCGAATTTCGACGCGCCGTGCGCGCCGTGCTGCGGCGCGTCGAACGCTTCGCCCGTGCCGGGCGCCGTCCCGACTGGCACATCGGCACCCGGGGCGGCGGCACGATCGGCGAACGTTTCGTGCCGCTGCGGCGCGTCGGCGTCTATATCCCCGGCGGCGCCGCGCCGCTGGCCTCGACGGCGTTGATGACCGTGCCGCTCGCCCGGGTCGCCGGCGTGCCGGAAATCGTCGCATGCACTCCCGCGGGACGCGGCGGCCGCGTGGATCCGCATATCCTCTGCGCGCTGCGGATGGCCGGGGCGACTGAGGTCTATCGCGTCGGCGGCATCCAGGCCATTGCCGCCATGGCCTACGGCACCGAAACCATCGCGCCCGTGGACAAGATCGTCGGTCCGGGGGGGCCGTACGTCGCCGCCGCGAAGCGGCTCGTCTATGGCGCCGTCGCGCTGGACATGGTCGCGGGCCCCAGCGAGATCGCGGTGCTCGCGGATGACTCCGCCGATCCGTCCGTCGTCGCCGCCGATCTGCTCTCGCAGGCGGAGCACGGCACCGGCTTTGAGCGCACGCTGCTCGCCACGCCCTCGCCCGCCCTCGCCCGTGCCGTGCGCACGGAACTGCGGCGGCAGGCCGCCCGCCTCTCGCGTCCCGGCCCGATCCGCCGCGTGCTGAAAGAACGCACCCTCCTCGCCGTCACGCCCGATCTCGAGACGGCAATCGGGCTGGTCAACCGCTTCGCGCCCGAACATCTCGAGATTCTGACCCGCGATCCCGGCAACGCGGCGCGCCGGATCGCCAACGCCGGCGCGGTATTCCTGGGGCCCTGGACGCCGGAGAGCGCCGGCGATTTTGCCGCCGGGCCGAGCCACGTGCTGCCGACCGGCGGTACTGCGCGTTTCTTCTCGGGCCTGACGGTGGAGGATTTCCGCCGTCGCATGAGCGTGCTGCGGCTGACCCGCCGGGACCTCGAGGAACTGCGGCCGGACATCGAGGAATTTGCGCGCGTCGAAGGCTTGCCCGGCCACGCCCACTCCGCGCGCGTTCGTCTCCCGGAGTCGCGGACATGAGCGCGCCCCGCATCCGGCCGGCGGTCGCTGCGCTGGCCGCCTATACGCCCGGCGAGCAGCCGCGCGCTCCGGACGTCGTCAAGCTCAACACCAACGAGAACCCCTACCCACCCTCGCCCGCGGTCGCGGAGGCCATTCGGCGGTTTGATCCGGCGACGCTTCGGCTCTACCCCGATCCCGATAGCGCGCGGCTGCGGGAACGCATTGCGGAGATGCACGGCTGCCGGCCGGACAACGTCATCTGCGCGAACGGTTCCGACGAGGCGCTCCTGTGGTGCGTTCGGGCGTTCGGCGCGCGGGGCGCGCCGGTCGGCTGGTTTGAGCCGTCGTATTCGCTCTATCCCGTCCTCGCCGCGGCCGAGGAGCGGCCGGCCGCGCCGGTCGCGCTCGGTCCGGAATTCGAATGGCGCATGCCGTCGGATTACCGCGCGCCGTTATTTTTCCTGACGCACCCCAACGCTCCGACGGGGCTGCGCTATCCGCGCGCCGAGATCGAACGGTTCTGCCGGACGAACGACGGCGTCGTCGTCGTGGATGAGGCCTATGCGGATTTTGCGCGGGCGAATGAAGCGGACCTGGCGTTGCGGTTCCCGAACGTTGTCGTTTGCCGCACGCTATCGAAGTCCTTTTCGCTGGCGGGCCTCCGTTTCGGCTACGCGATCGGACCGGCGGACCTGATCGGCGCGCTCTGCAAGCTCAAGGACTCGTACAACGTGGACCGGCTGACGCAGGAAATCGCGCTGGCCGCGCTGTCGGACCTCGATTACATGCGCGCGAACGTCGTGCGGATCGCCGCCACGCGGGACGCCTCGGCGCGCCGGCTGGCCGCGTTGGGATTTGTCGTGGCGCCCAGCGAAACGAACTTTCTCTGGGTCAAACCGCCGGCCGCGCTGTCGGCCCGGGCGCTGTTCGAGCGGCTGCGCGCGGAACGGATTTTCGTGCGGCACTTCCCCGGCGGCCGTACGGACGGACACCTGCGCATCACGGTCGGCACGGACGCGCAGATGGAGCGGCTTTTCGATGCGATCCAACGCGCGGTCGGCTGAGGGCCGCGCCGCGGGGGGGGGGCGCCGCTCGGCCGGCATTTTTTCGGACGCGCTTGTTATCGGCACGCCCGGCGCATAAAATGCCGCGCGGCAGAACGGCAGCGGAAAACAACATCGGAAGCGAGGCGGGGCATGGCCATTCAGCGCGCGTTGATCAGCGTGTGGGATAAGACGGGGGTCGCGGATTTTGCCCGGGCCCTCCGCGAATTCGGCGTGGAGTTGCTCTCAACCGGCGGCACGGCGAAGCTGCTGCGCGAGGCGGGCCTCGCCGTCCGCGATATTTCGGACTTCACGGGCTTTCCGGAAATGCTCGACGGTCGCGTGAAGACACTGCACCCGAAGGTGCATGGCGGCCTGCTGCATCTCCGCGGCAACCCCGAACACGAAGCGACCGTCCGAAAACACGGCATTCTTCCGATTGACCTGGTCTGCGTGAATCTCTACCCGTTCGAGGCGACCGTCGCGAAGCCCGGCGTGACGTTCGAGGACGCGATCGAGAACATCGACATCGGCGGGCCCTCGATGGTGCGGTCGGCCGCCAAGAACATGCGGTCGGTCACGGTGGTCACCGACCCGGCCGATTACCCGCGCGTCATCGAGTGTTTGCGAGCCCATGGCGGGGATACCACGGAGGCGTTGCGATTCGAACTGGGGCGCAAGGCCTTCGCGCGAACTGCGACCTACGATGCGGCGATCGCCGCCTGGCTCGCCGAACGCGAGCCGAAGACGGACGCGCCGGTGGTTCGGGCCTGGAGCGGCGGCACGCAACTCCGCTATGGCGAGAATCCGCACCAATCGGCGAAGTTCTTTCGCGATCCCGTCGCGCCCGAAGCCTGCATCGGATGGGCGGAGGTGCTGCACGGCAAGGAGATGTCGTTCAATAACTACATGGACGGCGATGCCGCGCTGGAAACCGTCCGCGAGCACTGCGGCGCGCCCGCGGCGGCGATCATCAAACACATGAATCCCTGCGGGTGCGCCACCGGCGAAACGCTGGCCGAGGCCATTGAGGCCGCCTGGGCCGGCGATCCGGTGTCCGCCTTCGGCAGCGTGATCGCGGTGACGGCGCCGGTGGACCTGGCGGCGGCGCAGGTCTTCAAGGGGCGGTTCGTCGAGGCGCTGATCGCGCCCGACTTCGCGCCCGACGCGCTGGACTTCCTGAAGAACAAGAGCAAGGACATCCGGCTGCTGAAACTGCACCGGCCGCTGACCCCGGCGGGCGCCAGGATGGTGTTCCGTCAGATCAACGGGGGCGTGCTCGTGCAGGACGCCGACACCGGAACGATCGCGCGATGGGTCGTGCCGACCGAGACGCCTTTCCCCGACGAACAGCGACGGCTCGCCGAGTTCGGCGTCAAGGTCTGCAAGCACATCAAGTCGAACGCCATCTGCATCGTCCACGAGTACCGGCCCGGGCACTGCGCGCTGCTCGGTATGGGCGCGGGCCAGCCGAATCGCGTGGATTCCGTGCGCAAGCTGGCGGCGGCGCGGGCCACCGAGAACATCGCGCAGATGTACGAGCGCAGCGGCGGCTACGGCAAGACGCCGGCGGAATTTCACCAGGCGATCATCGGCCGGGCGGTCCTGGTCTCCGACGCCTTCTTCCCCTTCCCCGACAACATCCAGCACGCCGCGGAACTCGGCATCCGATTCATCGTCCAGCCCGGCGGATCCGTCCGTGACGAAGAAGTCATCGCGGCCTGCGACCGGTTCGGCATCGCCATGGCCTTCACCGGCATGCGGCATTTCCTGCACTGATGCCGGCCGCGGCCGTTGCCGTGCGCCTCACCCCGCCGCCGCACGCAGGCGCTCGCGCAGCGTCGTATAGCGCGCGTGCGACTCGGCGCGGCCGACCGCGATGGCCACGGCCCGCTTCGATCCGACCAGCACGACCAGCCGGCGGCCGCGCGTCACCGCCGTGTACAGCAGGTTGCGCTGCAGCATGACGTAATGCTGCGTGTGCAGCGGAACCACGACACACGGGTATTCGCTGCCCTGGCTCTTGTGGATCGTGATCGCGTAGGCCGGCGCCAGTTCGTCGAGCTCCTGGACGTCATAGGACACCAGCCGCTGCTCGAACCGGACGACGATCCGGCGCTCCGCTTCGTCCACGGCCACGACGCGGCCGATGTCACCGTTGAAGACATCCTTGTCGTAGTCGTTCTGCAACTGCATGACCTTGTCGCCGCGCCGGAACTTCTGGCCGAACTGCTCGATCGTCGGCCCGTGAGGATTCAGGGCTTCCCGCAGGACCTCGTTGAGGTTCCGTGCGCCCAGTTCGCCCCGCTGCATCGGCGACAGCACCTGGATGTCGTCCATCGGGTCCAACTGAAACCGGCGCGGGATCGCCTGGCGGACCAACCGCACGATGGTGCGGACCGCCGCCGCCGGGTCCTCCCCTCCGACGAAGAAGAAGTCGGCCTCCTCGCCCGCTTCCGGGAATTCCGGCATCCGGCCTTCGTTGATGGCGTGCGCGCTCACGACGATGCGGCTCGCGGCCGCCTGTCGGAAGATCTGGGTCAGGCGCACCACCGGCACGATGCCGGATTCGATCAGGTCGCGCAAGACGCAGCCCGGCCCCACCGAGGGCAACTGGTCCACGTCGCCCACCAGAATCAGCTCCGCATCCGGCGGCAAGGCGCGGATCAGGTCGTGCGCCAGCGGCAGGTCCAGCATGCTGCTCTCATCCACGACGAACAGGTCGCCGGCAAGCGGCTGGCGCTCATGGTGCCGGAACTCGCCGGTCTTCGCGTCGAACACCAGCAACCGATGAATCGTTTTCGCCGGATGGCCCGTGCTTTCGGACAGCCGCTTCGCCGCTCGGCCGGTGGGCGCGGCCAGCACCACACGCAGTTTCTTGGCCGCGAAAATGGCGACAATGGCGCGCACGAGCGTCGTTTTGCCGACGCCCGGACCGCCCGTGATGACGAGCGCCTTGGCCCGCAGGGCCTGCCGCACGGCCTCGCGCTGTTCGGCCGCCAGTTCCAACCGGATGCGCTGTTCGACCCAGGGCAGGGCGCGGTCGGGGTCCACCGACGCCAGCGGCCCCGGGCCGCGCGCCAGCCGGGCAAAACGCCGAGCCAGTTCCGCCTCCGCGTAGTCGAGGTGCGCCAGGTAGACCAGCGGCTCGCCGTTCGGGCCGGCGCGCTGCACAAGCCGCCGCTCCGAAACGCCGTGGCGCACGGCGTCCTGCACGATGTTCTCGGGGATTTCAAGCGCGCTCGCCGTGCGGGCGACAAGTTCGCCCAGCGGATAGGCGCAGTGGCCCTCGTCGGTGAGCTGCAGCAACTGGTAGTCCACGGCCGCGCGCGCCCGCAGCTCGGAATCCCGGCGGATGCCCAGCCGCTCGGCGATGCGGTCGGCGGTCAGGAAGCCGATGCCGCGGATGTCGCGCGCGAGGCAATAGGGGTCCAGTCGAATGCGTTCAATGGCGGCCTCGCCGTACGCCTTGTAGATGCGGAACGCGCGCGCGGTGCTGACGCCATGGCTGAACAGAAAGGTCATGATCTCGCGGACGGCCTTCTGTTCCTGCCACGCCGCGCGGATCGCGTCGCGGCGTTGGCGGCCGATCCCCGGGACCTCGAGCAGCAGCGCGGAGCGTTTCTCGATCACGTCGAAGACGTCTTTGCCGAAGGCCTGGACTAGCTTCTTCGCATAGACGGGACCGATGCCGCGGATGAGGCCGGAGCCGAGATAGCGTTCGATGCCTTCCAACGAATCCGGCGGACGGACGACCACTTCGGCGGCCTTGAACTGTCGGCCGTGCTTCGGATCCATGCGCCACGCGCCGCGCGCCTCGATCCATTCGCCCGGACTGATCTCGGCGGCGGTCGCGACGACAGCCACGGGATCGCGATGCCCGCGCGCCCGGATCTTCAGCACCGTGAATCCGGTGTCCTCGCTGTGGAACGTCACATGCTCGACGAGCCCGGCGATTTCCTCGGCGGAGGGATCGGCGGGGCGCGGCAGGGGCGTCATCGGAGATCTCCGATCACGTCCGCAGGTCGGCCCGAAGTATTTCGGGGACGCGGGGCCAGGCGCGGCGACGGGCCGCCTCGGCCAGGCGGGCGGCGCAGAAGTCGCGAAGTTCGGCCGCCGCGCGCCGGTCGGCGTCCCGCGGCAGCCGGAGCGCGATCGCGGCGAGGCCGTGCTCCGCCGGGACGCTTTCCGCGAGGGCATCGAGCACGGCGGCAAGCCGGCGGTGGCGCGCCAATTCGAGCCCGGTCGGCTCGTCGCGAAACAGCCGGCCCAAGTCGAGCGTCCACACGTCCTCGCGGCGCGTCGCGCCGCCCGCCGGCCGCAGCCAGCGGCGCAGGGCGGCGTGCCGCAGCGCGGGCGGGGCCCCCGAAGCCAGCGCCGCGCGCCAGTGGCGGGACGTCCCGTCGCGACCGCCGATCAAGCGCTGGGCAAACTCCGGGCGACCGAGTTCGCACAACGCCGCGCCCAGCGCGGCGTCCACGTCGTCGTCGCGGACCGGCCGCGCGCCCGCCGCGCGGGCGAGGAAGACGGCGACGGCCGCGGCCGCATCGTCCGCCCACGGCTCCGCGGCGGCGGGGCCGAGCGCGGCGCGGAGCCGCTCGCGCAGGCGCGCGCGCCAGGCGCCGGCCGCGCGGTTTGACGCGTAGAGAATCATTCGCGCGCGATGAGGCCCTCGACTTCGCTGAGAAACTGGCTCACGTCGCGGAAACGACGATACACCGACGCAAACCGGACGTAGGCGACCTCGTCCAGCCGCTCGAGACGCTCCATGACCTTCCGTCCGATGACCGTGCTGGGCACCTCGCGCTCAAACTCGGCCTCGACCTCAGCGATCACGGCGTCGGCCAGCGCTTCGATTTCCCGTTCGCCGACCGGCCGCTTTTCGCAGGCGCGCTCGATGCCGGCGATCATCTTGCGACGGTCGAAGTCCTCCCGCCGTCCGTCGCGCTTGATGACGCGCAGGCCAGCTTTCAGAATTTCCTCATACGTCGTGAACCGGAAACCGCACGGATTGCAGACGCGCCGCCGGCGAATGGCGAGACCGCCCCGCACGGCGCGGCTGTCAATCACCCGGTCGTCATCCGCCGAACATTTGGGGCAGCGCATGGGGAGCCTCCGGGACCGTTTGCATCAGCGCGCTTATGGCGCGGCCCCGTTGCGCGGTCAAGCGAAACCGAAAGCAAAAAGGGCGCCCGCCAATGCGGGCGCCCTTTTCCGTGTAATGCCGGCGCCAGGCCGGCAACACCTTCGTTATTTCTTCGCCTTCTTGACGGCCTTTTTGGCCGGAGCCTTCTTCGCTGCTTTCTTGGGCGCTTTCTTCGCGGGCATTCGTATTCCCCCCCTTCATACCGGAGGCGATGCCTCCGGGTGGTAGCGGTCTTCCATCCTCGTTGTCCTGAGAAAACGCCCCATACGATTGCGAAATCCGTTTTCGTTGCACCGCGCTTCGCGCGATGCGGTCGTTGCGACGATTTATAGACAGATTTTTTCCGGCGTCAACTCGCGGCGCGAATTTTTTTCGCGCGCGTCAGATGCCGTGCCGGAGAATCTGCAGCGCGATCGGACCGAGAAGGATGATGAACACGGCGGGGAAGATGCACCCGATCAGCGGCAGCAGCATGCGCACCGGCGCCTCGTTCGCGCGTTTCTCCGCGTTGTTGAAGCGGCGGACCCGCATCTGATCGGACTGGATGCGCAGGATCGAGGCGATGCTGACGCCCAGCTCATCGGCCTGCACGAGCGCATTGACGACGGTGCGCAGGTCGAACTGCCGAACACGCTCGCCCATGTCGCGGAGCGCCTCGCGCCGCGTCTTGCCGAGCTGGACTTCGCGGAACATCCTTATCAATTCCTCGCCCAGCGGGTCCACCGCGCGCCGGTCAATGATGCGCTTGATGGCCGTCATGAAGTCGAGCCCGGCCTCGACGGAAAGCGTCAGCAGGTCGAGCACGAACGGCAGCGCGTGCTCGATGCGGCGCTGGCGGAGCTTCAGCGACTGCTGCAACCACACGCCGGGTTGCAGCAACAGCCAGAGCAGGATCAGCACAGCGAACAGCGGCTCGCGCTGCTGGAGCGCGAGGCCGACGCGGCCGGGCACGCGCGCGAGCAGCAGGTGCAGGCCGGCAATCGCCAGCGGGCCGGCCGCCAACGGCATAAGCAGCCGCAACGCCAAAAACTCCGTCGCCGAGAGCAAGCCCTCGAATCCCGCGGCGACCAACTGCCGGTCCAGTTCCTCGCGCATGCGAGCCAGCCCCGGGTGGCGGGTCCAGCGCTCGAGGTTGGGCGCGAAGGGCAGCAGCAGGCGGTAAAGCAGCGGCAGGCGGCGTTCCTGGCGTCGGCCGTCGGCCAGTGTGACATACGTAATCGTTGTCATACCGCGCCCGATGCACCACGCCGCGAGGCCCGCGCAGAGCGCCCACGCCGACGCCGCCGTTATTTCCATGGCCGTCATGCGTTCACACCTGGATGCGCATCACCTTCCGGATCAGCAGCGCGCCGGCGATTTCGAGCGCGCCGGCAAACCCGATCAACAACAAGCCCGCCCGGGACCGGAAGAACGGCATCATCATGGCCGGATCAATCAGCGTCATCGCCAGCAGCAGCAGGATCGGCACGCTGCCGACGACGATACCCTGCAGGCGGCCCTGCGCGGTCAACGAGTGGATGCGCTGCTCGATGCGCATGCGCTCGCGGATCGTCGCGGCGATCTTCTCGAAGACCTCGGTCAGGTTGCCGCCGGTCTGCCGGGCGATCTCGATGGACTGGTTCATCAGCACCAGGTCCTCGCTGCCGACACGGGCCTCCATGTGGCGCAGCGCCTCCTCAAACTTGACGCCGACGCGCAGTTCCTGGAGGAAGAGCCCGAATTCCTGCGAGATCGGGGCCGCGCCCTGCTTGACGACCGACTCGAACGCCTGCACGATGCTGAAGCCCGCCTTCAGCGCGCTGCTCATCGAGATCAGGCTGTCCACCAATTGCAGGTTGAACCGCTGCGCGCGGCGTTTGCGCAGGAACTTCAGCAGGAGGCCGGGCGCAAAGAGCGCCCCGACGGACGCCGCGGCGGCGAAGACCAGGCCGCGCAACACCCCCGCCGCCGACCCGAAACTGCCGAACAGCAGGTAGAACAGCGCAAACAGGACCACGGCCGCCGTGCGAGCCAGCGCGAGCAGCCGCTGCGGCGGAATGAACAGGAACAGGTCCTCATACTGGCGCGCCGTCTCCGTGGTGTATACGCCCGAGTAGCTGCGCAACCCTTCCTGGATGGCGGTCAGCAGCGACCACGCCAGACCGGCGAAGCACAACAGAAACAGCAGCGGCAGGCCCCACTCGATCATGACGCATACCGCCCGGGGTCAAAAATCGCATGGTCGATCGTGATGCCGCGCACGGCCATGTCCTCGATGAAGGTCGGCACGGAACCGGTCGGCGCGAAATGCCCGATCACCCGGCCGTCCGGTCCCAGCCCGGTCTGGTTGAAGAGGAAGATGTCCTGCATCGTGATCTGATCGCCTTCCAATCCGACCACTTCCGTAATGCGGCTGACCTTTCGGCTGCCGTCGCTGAAGCGGGCCTCGTGGACAATCAGGTGGATGGCCGCTCCGATTTGCTCGCGGATCGCGCGCAGCGGCAGGTCCATGCCGGACATCAAGACCATCGTCTCGAGTCGGGAGATCACGTCGCGGGGCGAATTGGCGTGGACCGTGGTCAGCGAGCCCTCGTGGCCGGTGTTCATCGCCTGCAGCATGTCGAGCGCCTCCCCGCCGCGGCATTCGCCGACGACGATGCGGTCCGGCCGCATGCGCAACGCGTTGCGGACGAGGTCGCGCACGGTGATCGCGCCGCGTCCCTCGATGTTCGGCGGGCGCGCCTCGAGCCGGATGACGTGCGGCTGTGTCAGCCGCAGTTCGGCGGCATCTTCGATCGTAATGATGCGCTCGTCCACCGGCAGGAAGCTGCTAATGACATTGAGCAGCGTCGTTTTCCCCGATCCGGTTCCGCCCGAGACGACCATGTTCTTGCGCAGCAACACGCACGCCCGCAGGAACGCCGCGATCTGCGGCGTCCAGGTGCCGAACCGCGTGATGTCGTCCACCGTGAACGGCGTCTTCGAGAACTTGCGGATCGTCAGGCACGGCCCGGAGAGCGAGAGGGGGTGGATGATGGCGTTCACGCGCGAGCCGTCGGGCAGGCGCGCGTCCACGTAGGGCTGGCTCTCGTCAATGCGCCGGCCGATCGGCGATACGATGCGCTCGATGACCGCGAGCACCGAATCGTCATCGAGGAACGTCTTGCCGGTCAGCGAGAGCTTGCCCTCGCGTTCGATATACACGCGGCTGTGCCCATTGACCATGATCTCGGTGATCTCCGGATCGGCGAGCAAGTCCTCGAGGGGTCCCAGCCCGATGGCCTCGTCATAGACTTCCTTCACCAGCGCGTCGGGCTGGATATCTGCCGGCAACCGGTCGCGCACGTCGCGGATTATCTGGTGAATGACCTCGTAGGCCTTCGCCCGCAGGTCCTTCTCGTTGATCTGGCTGGCGGCCATGCGCTTGACGTCGAGCCGCTTGAGCAGTTCCTGCTGAATCTGCCGGCGCACGGAGCGGCGTCGCTCTTCTTCGGCGCGCGCCGTTGTCGGCGCCGCCTCCGGCGCGGCAGCCGCCGGCGCCGGGGAAACCGGGGCCGGCGCCGATTCGTCGTGCAGCACGAGCGTGTAGCGCCCGAGCGCGACTTCCTGGCCCGGCGCGAGCCGGCACCGGCCCTCGATCCGGCGCCCGTTCACGATCGTGCCGTTCTCGCTCATCAGGTCCTCGATGAATACTCCGTCATCGAGGATGCTCAGCACGGCGTGGCGCCAACTGACGCTCGGATCGGGCAGGATGATGCCGTTCTCGGCGTCGGATCCGACCGGATAGACCCCGGCCTCGAGGGAGAAACGGCGCGGCGGCTTGTCGGGCCGGCGGATCTCGAGGGACCACTTGGGCATCTTACAGCTCCCGTTTGTTGCGCACGTCGCGCTGGCGGCGCAGGTTCATCTCGGGCAGCACGCGTTCGAGATACTCGAAGTTCACCTCCGGCACGTCGCGTTCGAAGCCGAGGTCGTCCGGGTTGCGCAGCGTCAGCGTCAACTGGCCCTTCATGTGCTGCGCGAAGACCAGCAGTTCGGCCTCGCGCGGGGTCACCTCGAACGTGACGGTGCTGTAGCCGCCGCGCACGTCCAGCGGCGCGGGCCCGCCCATCTCCGTGCGCGCGAGCCGCTGGCCGGTCGCCAACACCGATACGTCCTGCAGGATCGTGAACGTGACGGCCTCGACCTGCCCCGGCTGGCGGCGCGAGGGCATGGTGAAGGTGCCGAGGATGTCCACCCGATCGTTCGGCGCGACCAGCCCGCTGACGGCGGAGTCGCCGCCGATGGAGAGCGACAGCGCGCGCATGCCCGGCTTGATCATCGGGGCCAGTCCGAAGCGCTGACGCTCCGGGATGTCCACGTAGGACCACGGGATCGCCTGGTGCTTGCGCACCTCGTACTGCAGCCGCTTGCCGATGATCGCGTTGACTTCGTCGGGCAGCACCGCCTGGCCGCTGATGGCTACGCGGAACACTTCCTTCTGGCCGAGGTCCTCCATCTTCAGCACCGTCCCGCGCGCAAGGTCGCGGGCCGCGACGACAGCCACCACTTTCTCCGCATCCTTGAAGATCAGTTCGCGCTCGGCCCGGATGTAGCTGCGCGTCATCCAGAACGCGGCCACGCCGATCAGGACCGACAGGATCAGCACCACATGTTGCTTCATGATATGTCGTCTCCGCCCCCGCAGCCTACACCGTTGCCCCCCCGCGGGCAATGCCCCGTTGCCGACCCCGCGCCCGCCGTCAGAACTCCCCCCCGCGTTTGACCAGAATCAGCACGCGCGTCGGCGCGCCGGGCCCCTCGCCCGCGTTCGCGCGCACGACGCAGACATCCCCGCCCCGCACGAACAGTCCCGCGGCGGGCGCGTCGGGCAGGGCCGGCTGCCACCCCTCGGCCCGCAATGCGCGCTCGACGGCGGCGGCCGCCTCGGCCGGCGGCGCCGGCGTCTCGATCGTGCGCGCCTCGAGCTCGTGATCCGCGTCGCGCACCGTCCGCCGCTCGCGGCCGCCGGGCACCTCTTCCGCCGGCCGCTCCGCTGCGCGCACCGAGCGCTCGAACTCGGCGGCCGTCTGCTCGAAGCGAAACACGACGCACTCGCGCGGGCCTTCAGGCGCAATGACGAGAAAGCGCACGACCCGCTCGCCCACGCGCGCAATGCCCCAGCCCATCGCCGCGCCCGGCGCGATGAAGACCTCGCCGCCCATTCCCTCGTAAGCCGCCCGCAACTGGTCGAGTGCCGTCGCCGCCGGCAGCGTGACCCCCAGCACTTCCATCGTTCCACGTCCGCCGTTGATCTCCAGCTCGGCCTGGTGCGCGCGGTTCCAACCGGGCCGGCCGGCGGTCGTCGCGCCGTGATCGGCCCCGCCGCGCGCCCAGAACACGCGCGCGGCCGCCGGCGCGGCCGTGAACGCCGCCAGCAGCGCGAGCCACGCCGCGAGCCGGCGCGCGGTTTCCAAGGGTTGGAAGCCGCGGCGCGATTTGCTTCCAAGGGTTGGAAAACGGACGGCCGCTTTTTCCAAGCCTTGGCATTCGCGCGAATGGACCCGGGCGTTCAATGGCCCCTCCGGGTTCCGCCGCTCGGCGCTCCGCCGCCTCCGCCGCCCCCCCCGGGACGCGGTGTCCGTTGGCAGGCCGCGGAATTCAGGCGCAGCCATTCGATCCCGGCCTGACGGAACGCGGGCTCCTCCCACTGGCGCAGTTGGGCGCAATACCAGCATCCGGGATGAAGGCCCTCCAGCCCGCGCTCCGAGTAGTCCGGCAGGTGGGTGTAGATATGCATCGCCCACTCGGGCCGGCTGCCGCCCGCCGACCCGGTCGCCGCGTCCACCGGGACCAGCCGCACCTCGCGGAACGCGGGCAGGACCAGACCCCATCGGTTCGGCCGCGTCGGCCCTTCGAGAAATCCGAACGGCTTGGCGGCAGCGGTCCAGGCAATCGCGTCGGTAGCGATGCCGGGCGTAACGCGCGCGAGCGCCGTCTCGACGCGGACCGCCGCGTCCGCGCCGATGTAGTCGTACTCGGACTTGACGCGGCCCTCGAACGGGAAATCGTCGCCGTACAGGTCGCTCCAGCGGCCCCAGGCGGACGGGTCATACACGAACCAGGCCGCCTCGACGCGGACGACCTCCTGACGGATCGCGCGTCCGGTCAGGCGCTCCAACTCGCGCCGCAGCGACTGCACGCCGGCCTGCGACAGGCCGGGAATGTCTTCGAGGGTCTCCGCCCTGCCAAGCCGGAGGCTGAAGAATTCGGAATTCATCGGGTCGGGCCGGACGATGACGGGCAGCGCCGGCCAGTCGCGCCATTCGCGGTACGAACGCAGCAGGTCGTAGGCGTTATGCAGGAACCAGCACCAGTCAAGGCTGGCGACGGCGTCATAAAAGCCGGGATCCAGCAGCGGGTGCGAGTTGGGGATGTAGTCCGCATAGCGATCCGGATGGTCCGGCGCCGCAGCGACACCATTGGCCGCGACGGTCCAGATCATCTGCGCGTAATCGTCCCACGCGGTCAGCCCGGAGACGTCGTCATCGGGATAGGGCGGGCGGAAGCGGGCAGGGTAGGTGGCCGCGACGATGCCGGCGTGGCGCGCGAGATCGTCGGTGAAGCCGGCGTGGACGAACAGTCCGTTCTGCTTGGCCGCCTGTTGCGCGGCGGACAAGCCGACGACCGGCCCCACGTAGCAGAGGCGGGCCTGCAACCCGGCGATTGCGCGCGCCTCGCCGAAGTCGCCGTCGCCGCGGACGAGCGCATCCAGGATCGCGACGGCCTGCAGCACGTTGAGCTGGCCGATGAGATTGAGCGACAGGCCCTGCCAGCGGGCGGCCGCCAGGGCGGCCGCGTCGCCGCCGTTCTGGCTGCGCAACTTGACCGCCAGCGTCTTGTGCAGGTCGAAGTTCCACAGCACGACGAAGGCGAGCGCAACGACGACCGCGAGCAGGAAGATCATCGTCTGCCCGGCGCGGCTCCGTCGGCGGCCGGCGCTGGAGGCTTCGCGGCGCATCGGGGCACTCCGGCCTAGTCGAGGCGCTGCGTCCAGATCAGCCAGGCGTCGGCTTTGATGTCAATCGCGTCGGCGTCGTACAGCAGGTGACGCACGACGGGCATCAGCGGAACCGTCCGGGGCTCGGAGCGGCCATGGACCAGCGCGTAGGCGTCAATCAGCGGGTAGCGCGTCATCATGTCGGAAACGGGGTTGCCGGGCACGCGCTGCGCGAGCTCGTCCGGCTTCGCGTGGGAGACGATCTGAAGCCGGACCAGGCCGGGATCCCCCGCGAGCGCGACGTCGTCCCGCGAATGGCGGGCGCGGTCCGGCCCGACATCCCAGTCGCGGATGAATTGCGGGCCGGGGAAGCGCTGGGTGTAGAGGTCGGACATCGCCAGGCGCGCGGCGTCGCCGCGCGCCTCGTTGAGCGCGTTGAGCTGCGCGCGCGTGAGCTGGCCGATCTGCAGCAGGCCGGCGAAGAGCACGAGGATGACGATCATGGCCACGACCAGCTCGGCCAGGGCCTGTCCGCTGCGGTGGCGGCGCGGTGCGCGGTTCGGCGTCATGATCAATGCCCTCTTCGGGAACCGCCACTGGAGCTGGTGCCGGGACCGGATCGGCGGCAACGGCTGCTGTATTGGCGAATCCAATCCAACGCGATCCGGCGATACTCCGGATTCTCCCAGGTGCGCAGCTGGGCGCAGTACCAGCAGCCCGGCTCCAGCGCATCCAGCCCGCGCTCCACGTAACGCGGGACGTGGTCGTAGATATGCTCGGCCCAGCCGGGATGACTGCCGGCGGCGCCGGCGGTCGAGAGATCCACCGGGATCAGCCGCACCTCGCGGAACACGGGCAGTACGAGGCCCCAGCGGTTCGGCACGGTCGGCCCCTCGAGGTAGCCGAATGGCTTGGCGGCGGCGGTCCAGGAAATCGCGTTGCCGCGCAGGCCCGGCGTCGCGCTCTGCGTGCGCGTCTCGAGCCGGACGGCGGCGTCCGCCCCGAGATAGTCGTACTGCGGCTTGATGCGGCCGTCGAGCGGGAAGCCCGGCTCGATGTAGGCCGTCCACGCGCGCCAGGCGTCGGGCCGGTAAACGAACCAGTCCACTTCGACGCGGGCCACCTCCTGGCTGAGCGCGCGGCCGGACAGCCGCTCCAGCTCGCGCAGGAGCTGCCGCGAGCCGGACCGCGAAAGGCCGGGAATCGTTTCGAGGGTCGGCGACCGCATCAGGTGGAGGCCGAAGTATTCCGAATTCATGGGCTCGGGAATCACGACCATCGGCAAATCCGGCCAGTCGCGCCAGCTCCGGTAGTTCTCCAGCGTGTCCATCGCGAAGTGGAAGAACCAGCACCAATCGGCGCTGGAGACCGCGTCATAGAAGTTCGGATTCAGCAGCAGGTGGCGGTGGTTTTCGTAGTCCTGGAAGCGGCGTGCGTTCTCGGCGTCGGCGGCGACGCCGTTGGCGGCGACCGCGGTCAGCATGTCCGCGTAGTCGTCCCACGCGCCGGGGACCACGGGATTGTTCTGCCAGGGCGGGATCGGAAAGCGCGTGGCATAAGTGTTCGCGACCGCGGCGGCGTGCGCGTGCAGTTGGGAGGTGAATGAGGGGTTGACGTAGATGCCGTTCTGCTTGGCCGCCTGCTGCGCCGCCGAGAAGCCGGTCATCGGCCCGACGAAGCACAGGCGGGCCTGCAGGTCGGAGATCGCCGCCGACTCGCTGAAATCGCCGTCGCCGCGCAGCAGGGTGTCCATGATCGCCGCGGCCTGCAGCACGTTGAGGTGCCCCACCAGGTTGAGCGTCAGCCCCTGCCAGCGGGCCGCCGCCAGCGCCGCCGCGTCGCCCGCGTTCTGGCTGCGCAGCTTGACCGCCAGGATCTTGTGCAGGTCGAAATTCCACAGCACGATGAACGCCAGCGCGACGACGACCGCCAGCAGGAAGATCATCGTCTGCCCGGCGCAGCGCCGCCGCCGAAGCGCCGGTCGCCGATGTGGGCCTCGCGCGCTCATGGCGTCATTCCAGGTAAAGGCGCGCGTGCGCCTCCCGCGTGACGTAGTGCCGGTCGTTCGGATCGCCGCTCTGGATGTTCACGGAATCCGCCGCGTAGAACGCCCGGGCGAACGGGAAAACCAGCGGAATGTTCTGGCCGGCCCGGACCCGCACGAGGAAGTCGCCCGCGTAGGACTCGTTCCAATGCAGGTCCGGCCACCGCGCGTATTCGAGCACCGCGTCGGTCTCGGACCACCAGCGCGTGCCGAGGTAGAGCGGGATGCGCGACTGTTCGATCGCGTACTGCGGCGAGTACGGCGTGCCGGCACGCAGCGCGGCGGTCCAAGCCTGTCCCGGCCGCGCCTGACCCCAGAACGACGCGCCGCCGCCGCGCGTGACCGTCGGATTGATCAGCTCGCCGGCCGTCGGAATCGCCGCGACGCGCACGACCTTCGAGACCATGAAGTCGTTGAACCCGACCGATTTTGCGCGCGCGCCCGCCGAGGCCGCATAGGTCAGCACCGCCTTCGCCGCGAACAACTGCGAGACCTGGAGCAGCGCGAAGAACAGCAGCGCAACGACGACGATCACGAAGCACGCTTCGAGAATCGCCTGGCCCGAACGAGCTGTGCGCCGGTCCATCATGCCCCGTCTCCCGGCGGCCAGCGCGCAGCGCATCCGACCGCCATGCGCGCGATTACCTACGGCCTCACTGGATGCCGTCCTTGTCCAGGTTCTTCAGGATTTCCTGGCTCGTGCGGTCGAGCGCGGCATCCTTGGCCGCCGTATCGCCGCCGAGTTCAGCCACCGCGCCGCCGACTTTCGCGCGCAGCGTGTCGCTGAAGATCGAGAAGATCGCAATGGCCGCGAGGGCCACGATGACCACGATGATGATGTACTCGGTCATCGCCTGTCCGCTCTTCCGATTCCGCCGCATGTTCATTTCCGCTTCCTCCGTCACCATATGCCGCGGACGCGCCCGCCGGGGCGCCCACGGCAGCCGCGATGTGGGCAGGTTCCGACGGTCGCTTACTTGATGCCGTCCTTGTCCAGGTTCTTCAGGACTTCCTGGCTCGTGCGGTCGAGCGCGGCATCCTTCGCCGCCGTGTCGCCGCCGAGTTCAGCCACCGCGCCGCCGACTTTCGCGCGCAACGTGTCGCTGAAGATCGAGAAGATCGCAATGGCCGCGAGGGCCACGATGACCACGATGATGATGTACTCGGTCATCGCCTGTCCGCTCTTCCGATTCCGCCGTGTCTTCATGTTGCCTTCCTCCGTCGTTCCAGGGCCGCCGCCGCGCCGACCGGGCGCCCGCGGAAGCCGCCGTTATCCATCAGGGGAATTCCGAAGCGACCAGGTTCAGCACCCGACCGCCGTACTCCCGGTACGTGTAAAGGAACAGCGCCAGCATCACCAGAAGCATCAGCATCGAAGCGGCCACGACGACGAACTCCGTCATCGCCTGTCCGCTCCGCCGCTGCTGTCTGCCTTTGTTCATATCCTTGCGAACAACGCGCCGACCCGTTAGGTTATTGCAGTTCCAACGGTCGCGCAAAGCGAAAAGTGGCGGTCTGTCCGTTCAGAGGACGATGATGCAACGTCGCCGATTTCTGCGTCTGCTGGTGCTTGCCGCAGGCGGTCTGGCCGCAGGGCGTCTGCGCGCCGCGCCGATCCGCGTCTGCGCGGTCTGCGGACACGAGGCCCTCGGCGAGGAGACCGTTTGCGGGCATTGCGGCGCCGCACTGCCGCCGCTGCCGGCCGAACCGCCGCCGGAACAACCGGCCCCTCCGCCGGTTGGACAACCGCCGCCGGCGAGCGATCTTTCTGCGTTGTTGAAACCCGGTGTCGCCGAAGAGGAGGTGCGCTGGGCCCGGGAACTGGCTGAAACCGGCGAGGGCTGGGGCGCGCTGCTGGCCGCTCGCAATGCGATAGCGCTGGCGGCGCTGCAGGACGCGGGGGGCGCCAAGGCGATGGCCTCCGCCGCAGCGCTCGCCCATGAGGTCCGCCTGCGCCTCTTCGTCGTTCCGCGCGTATGCCCGGTCTGTGAGGGCACCGGCAAGAAGAAGATCCAGATCGTCACGCTGAAGGGCGAGGTGATCGAGCAGGAATTGCCCGCGATGGTCTGCGAGTCTTGCCGGGGTACGGCAACGTGGCGCGCGCGGCCGCTGGCGGACGAGATTGCGCGCGCCGAAGCCGCCGCGCGCCGCGCCTTCGGCGTGGAACAGCTTCGCCGCGGCCGGGTCGAGGGCCAAGGGATCTGGCTGCCGCGTGGCGTCGCGGAGGCGCTCGATGTCCGTGGGCTGGCCCGGATGCGCCGGGCGTTCGGACTGCCGTGCCCGACCTGCAGCGGCTTCGGCGCGATCGGCTGCGCGACCTGTCAGGGGGCCGGCCGCGTCCGTTGCACCAACCGCGACTGCGTCCACGGCACGGAAATCTGCCCGGACTGCAAGGGTTCCGGCCGCACGTCGGCCGCCGCCTCGGGTTCCGTCGGCGGCGCGGTGCTTACACGATGCGCCACGTGTCGCGGGGCCGGCAAGCGCGAGTGCCCCGTTTGCGGCGGCAAGGGGGAACTGCCCTGCAATCGCTGCGACGGCAAGGGCGAGACGCTGTGCGCCGAATGCCGGGGCGCGGGCGAGGCGCCCGAGTGCGCGCGGTGCGGCGGGCAGGGTTTCGTGCTGTGCACGCGCTGCGGCGGGGTCGGCAGCCAGCGCGATGTGTCCTGCACGGCGTGCGCCGGCCAGGGCGTCCTGCTCTGCACGAACTGCCAGGGCTTCGGCCGCGCCCGCCGCCGTTGATCGCCCGCGCCGCCGTCGGACCGCGCGGATCACTCGTGGCGCAGGGCGGAGATCGGGTCCAGCTGGGCCGCGCGCCACGCCGGATAGAGTCCGAACACGATGCCGATCGCGACGCTGATGCCGAACGAAAGCGCGAGGCTGTAGAGCGGGACGATCGTCGGCATCCCCGAAAACCGCGAGATCAGCTTCGGAATCAGCAGTCCGACCCCGATCCCGAGCAGGCCGCCGCCCCCGGAGAGCACCACCGTTTCAATGAGAAACTGCCCGATGATCTGGCGGCGGCGCGCCCCGATGGCGCGGCGGATGCCGATCTCGCGCGTGCGCTCGGTCACCGAGGCGAGCATGATATTCATGATGCCGATGCCGCCGACCAGGAGGCTGATGCCCGCGATGGAGCCCAGCACGATATTGAACGTTCGCTTGGTCGCCTCGGCCTGCCGCAGCAGCGCCAGCGGAACGCTGATCCGGTAGTCCGGCTTCCGGTGAAAGCGCTGGAGCATCGCCTCAATCGCCGAAGCCGCTGTCTCGACCCGGTCCGCCGAGTCCACCTCGACCAGGATCCGGTGCAGCTCCACCAGCTCCATTTCGCGGCTGCCCTGCGCGTGCCGCACCGAAACCTCGCCGAACAACCGCTGTGCCACCTCCAGCGGCACGTAGGCGTCGAACTCCTGGTCCGGCGCCTCGACCGCGCCGCCGGCGGACTCGCCGCGTACGATGCCGACCACCGTGAAGAACTCGGAGCCGATGCGGATGCGCTCGCCGATCGTGTAGGCGCCCGCCAAGAGGCGCCGCGCGCCGGCCTCTGTCAGCACACAGACCGCGGCGAACCGGCCCGCATCGTGCACGGTGAGCGTGCGGCCGGCGATGATGTCCCGCCGGACCAGGTCGAACCAGTCGGGGGTGGTCGCCACGATGCGCAGTTCGGCGCGGCGCTCGCCGATCGTCGCGTCGCGCCGCAAGAGGCGCACGGGCACCGTGCGCCGCACGTGGGGAATCGTCTCGCGGATGCGCACCTCGTCCTCATAGAACAAACCATACACCGCCATCATGCTGGGCCGCTGCTGCTGCTCGTCCTCGACCGGCTTGACCGAGGTGATCATGATATTGTTGCTGCCGAGCTTTCGGATTTCGGCGAGCGCCTGGCTGCTGGCCCCCTCGCCCACCGCGAGCATCGCGATCACGCTGCCGACGCCGAACACGACGCCCAGCATCGTCAGCAGCGAGCGCAGCTTGTGCAGCAGCAGGTCTTTGACCCCCAGCCGCACGTTGCGCACCAGCAGCGCCGCCTTCATGGCGCGGCTCCCTCGATGCGTTCGATGCGCCCATCCCGGAGGATCAGGCGGTGCGCTGCATAGGCGGCGATGTCCGACTCGTGCGTAACCATGATGATCGTACGGCCCTCGCGGTTCATCGCCGTCAGCAGCTCCATGATCTGCACGCCGGTCGCCGAGTCGAGATTGCCGGTCGGTTCGTCCGCGAGCAGCACGGAGGGATCGTTCGCGAGCGCCCGGGCGATCGCGACGCGCTGGCGCTGCCCGCCGGACAGCTCCGTCGGACGGTGCCGCAGGCGATCGGCCAGGCCCACCTGCTCCGCGAGCGCGCGGGCTCGGCGGGCGCACTCGTCGGCCTCGCAACCGAGGTAGAACAGCGGCAGTTCGATGTTCTCCTGCACGGACAGCTGCGGGATCAGGTTGAAGCTCTGAAAGATGAAACCGAGTCGCCGCAACCGCTGCTCGCTCATGGCGTCATCGTCGAGTTCGGCCACGTTTGTGCCGTCGAGCCGGTAGCACCCTTCGGTCGGGCGATCGAGCAGTCCGAGCAGGTTGAGCAGCGTGCTCTTTCCGGAACCGCTGGCGCCCATGACGGCCCAGAAATCGCCGCGGCGGAAATCCAGCGTGATATCCGCGAGCGCCCGCACCTCGACGGAGTCCATGCGGTACACCTTCCCGACGCCTTCCAGCCGGATGACGACGTCGTTCGCGTCGCCGGCGCCGCGCGCCGTCACGGCGCACCGCCCGGTTCGCGGCGCGGACGCCGTCCATCGCCGCCGGATTCGCCCGGAGGCCGGAAGCGGCGCGGCGCTTCGCTGCCGATCGCCCCGCCGCCCGACGGCGGCTCCGTGCCCGGAGGCATCGCCTCGGGAAAGGCCTCGCGCTCCGTCGCCGGGCCGCTGGTCCGTGTGGCGGAGGGCGGCAGCGGCGGTGCGAGCAGCACCTGCTCGCCCGGTTCCAGGCCCGACAGCACGCGCACCATGCGGTTGTTGTCGAGACCGATTTCCACCGGCCGCGGCACGGCCTCGCCGCGGCGCGGCAGCACGTACGCGGTCGGCCGGCCCTCGACCATCAGCACGGACTGCACCGGCACGAAGACCGCGTCGTCGTAGCGGTCAATCAGGATCTCCACCTGGCAGCTCATGCCGGGCCGCAGCTCGTCGGCGCCGTTGAGCAGATGCACCTCGCAGGTGTAAAGCTTCAGATCCGGGTTCATCCACATCTGCTGCGAGTCCGGCAGCAGGCCCACGCGCGCCAGCCGCGCCTGGAAGAGGCGGCCCGGCAGCGCGTCCACGCGCACTACGGCCGGCAGGCCCACGCGCACCTTCATCAGGCTCGCCTCCGGCACGCGGATTTCCGCCATCAGGCTGCTCGTGACCGGCAGGTAGATCAGCTCGGTACGCTCGCTGACGTCCTGCCCCACCGCGAGCGGCTGGCCGCCGCCCCATCGGTTCGGACGCACCGTCGTCGCGTAGATCGCGAGCCCCGCGGCCGGCGCGGTCATCCGGCATTTCTCGATCTGGTCCTTGATCCGCTCGAGCCGCGCGGTCTGTTGTGCGTATTCCGACTCGCGCGCGCGCAGGTCGCTCTCGGCGCGGACGATGTCCGCGCGCGCCTTGCGCCGGACCCGTTCCAGCGCCATCTCCGCCTGTTTGATGTTGCTGCGTTGCCGTTCAGCGGTCTGAACGTGCGTGTAGTCCGTCAACAGGGTGCGCCGTCCGCGCGCCAGCTCGAGGTCCAGTTGACGCCGCTTGACCGTCAGTTCGTCCGCCTGGAGCTCTGTACGCGTGATATAGCCCTCGCCGGCCAGGCGCCGCGACCACTCCAGTTGATCGGAGGCGCGCTGCAGCTCCTCGCCCGCGATGGTGATCTCGGCCTCCGACTGGCGCAACTGCTGCGGGTATTCGCCCTGCTCGTATTTTTCCTGGTCCATCCGGGCGAAGCGCAGCGTCAACTCCGCGTCCTCGATATTGGCCTCGGCCTGGTTGCGCGTGACCTCGAGGTTTTCCCGCGCCTGGATCCGGTTCGCCTCCGCGTTCTGGGTGCGGATTTCCTGCTCGGCCAGGCTGTCCTTCAAGCGGCTCGAATCGAGTTCGACCAGCAGGTCGCCCTCCTTCACCGCGCGGCCCTCCTCGACCATCCAGACAATGGTGTTGCGGCCCTCGACGCCGCTGCGGATGATGATCTGTTCACGGCTCTGGATCGTGCCCGAAACGATAAGATTGATCGTGAGCGGACCGCGCTCGACCGTGAAGGTCGCCGGCCGCGTCCGCGCCTCGCGCCGCCGGCGCGCCGCCGCGGTCGCCACGGCCGCCGCGACGGCCAGCACAACGGCCAACGCAAGCCAACGGCGCCGGCGCAAGCCCTGCCCCAACGCCTTAAAATTCCACTGCATCGTCCGCCTCCCGCCATTGGCCGTCATCGTCCACGCGCAACCGTTCCAGTTCGCGCAGCAGCGTCAGCTCCGCCACCCGGCGCCCGACGACCGCCGCCGCGAGTGCGTTCTGCGCGGAGACCAGCGCCTCCTGCGCTTCGAGCAGGTCGCGAATCTGCGCCCGGCCGGCCTGCAGGAACAAATCCACGCTCTGGATCCGGCGCTGTGCCACCGCCACGGCCTGCCGTTGTATTTCGAGGGTCTGATGCGCCTGCGTCAACCCCCGGGCCGCGTCGCGCACCTGCGCCTTGACCTGGTCCTCGGTCTCTTCGGCCCGCCGCTGCGCGCGCTCCAGCGCGATCAGGCTCTCGCGCCAGGCGTTCCGCTCCG
Source organism: uncultured Verrucomicrobiota bacterium (assembly GCA_964386675.1). Classification (GTDB taxonomy): domain Bacteria; phylum Verrucomicrobiota; class Kiritimatiellia; order PWTM01; family PWTM01; genus CALGXT01. Next base: position 23,019 of record CAYLTB010000004.1, on the reverse strand, counting down.
CCGTCCGGCGCCACGGCCATTCCCAGCCGAGTTTGGCCGCGTAATTGCCTTTGCCGAAATCGAGCGTCGCATCTCCCGATGCCGCCGAACCGAGCGAGCGCCGTTCGCCCGCCGAACCGGACAGCTCCAGCGAAAGCCCCGTGCGCAAGGCGTCTGCCGCCGATCGCGCGGCGCGGCGGGCGTCCTCCACGCGGCCGAGCGCCACGCGCAGGTCCAGCCGATCGCGCAAGGCCATGCGCACCCACGGCTCGACCGGCGGCGCGGGGATCGTCCCCTCGCCGTCCGCAAACGAGAAACCGGCGACCGGGACGCGCGCCGCGTCGCTCGCCATCAGCCGATCCAGTTCGGCCTCGTCCAGCGCGATCCGCGCGTCGCTGGATATCCCGAGCGCGATCTTGAAGCGATCCAGTCGCTGTTCGGCGGCAGACCGGGCCGCGATCGTCCGTTCACGCGCGCGCAGCAGATCCTGCCGCGCCTGGTCCACCTGAATTTCCGGAAGGCGGCCGGCCTCCGCGAGCCGCTGCGCACGCGCCGTCGCCTGGGCGATCCGCCGTTCGTTCTCCTCGGCATTGCGGGCGGCCCGCTGTTGTTGCAGCGCGCCGAGGTAGTCCCCCACGACCCGCGCTGCAAACGCGCGGCGCGTGCGCTCAAAATCGCAGAGCGCGTACGTCAGATTGCGTTCCGCCTGCCGCATTGGCTCTTGCGCGATGTCGCGCCCGGCCCCGCGCAACAGCGGTATCGTGACGGTCGCGTCGGCGAGGAGGCCATAGGCGGAATCGCGGTCGAGGGTCAGCAGTTTGACCAGATCCACGGCCAACCGCGCCACCACGGAGCCGCCGGCCGCCAGTCGTTGCTGCGCGGTCAGCGTGCCGGCCGTCTCGATGCCCCGCACCGGAGCCTCGCCCCCGCGCCGCTCGCTGTAGGTCCCCGACACCAGCGCCGCAAAGGAATGGCGGTATTCATCCTGACGAAGGTCGAGCGCGAGCGCCGCGCGGAACACGTCCTCCTTCGCGTCCTGGTATTCCCGGCTGTTGTGTGCGCCGATGCGGAGCGCATCCTCGAGGGTGAGCCGGACGACCGCGCCGGTATCGATGGAGGCCGCGGCCGGCGTCGGCCACGCGGGTGAAGGCAGACCTTGCAGCTCAATCAAGCGGCGACGGAACGTCTCGCTGGGACGCTCGATCGCGACCGGCCCGGATTCGCCGACTGCCGCGGTACGCTGGCCGGCAATCAGCCGTCCGGCCCGCTCATCCGCCTCGCGCCGCCAAGCCTCTGGCGAACGGCAGGAGGCCAGCCCGACAGCGAAAGATAGCAGGACAATACGACCTCGGATTTCTCGGACATTCATCACGAACCCTCTAATGTAGGGAGCGACGTCGCGATTGTCCAATCGTTTTCCGTCGCTGGCCGCCGGCGCACGCAGGGGCGCACACATGCACCCCGTGTCCTCTCAAGGCCGCAGAGGGAAGAAAGCTCCTACTCAATGCGCGAGGCGCCGGGCAAAGTCTTGAGCGTTCGCAGAGCGGGAAAAAAGGAGAGCGGCGAGCGCCAAGGAGGTCAGGGTGAGGAACCCGTGAGAAAACGCTACACCGCTCTCCCAAAGCTATTCAATTGTCACGCCGTTTAAGACTACCACAACTGGCCCGGCGTTCAAGTTCTTTCTCGCATTTTTTCGGGTTGGCGTCAGGACCGTGTAAGCCGCTAATATAAAACAGGTTAAGAGCGCGAGGCGACTATTCCAAGTCTTCCCCTTCCGCCTCATTCGAGCCAGGGCCGGCGCAGATGCCCCGAGAAGAGGCCTCAATGAAATCCGCGAACGCCGACACCGGACCGGCGGGGAATCGTTCGCGGAGCGCTGCGACCGCCTGCGTCGTGTTCAGTCCGGAGCGATAGAGCAGCACGAAAGCGGCCTTGACCTCGGCGCGCGCCGCCGCGTCCATTCCCGCGCGCCGCATGCCGATTACGTTGAGTCCGGTTACACGATTGAGATCATTTGCGCGCACGGTGCAATAAGGCGGGCAGTCTTTCGTCAGTATCGCCCCGCCCCCCACCATGGCCAGCCGTCCGATCCGGCAAAATTGATGCACCCCGCAGTTGCCGCTGAGAAACGCATAATCGTCCACCGTCACGTAGCCGGCCAATAGCGCGCCATTCGCCAGGATCACGCGCTCGCCGAGGCGCACGTTGTGCGCCACGTGGGAATTGGCCATTAGAAAGCAGCGCGGTCCGACGACCGTTACAGTGCCTTCCTTCGTGCCGCGGTGAATCGTGACACCCTCGCGGATCGTGCAGTCTTCGCCCACTTCCACGCGGCTGGCCGCGCCGCGGAAGGACAAGTCCTGCGGCAGGTCGCCCACTACAGCGCCCGCATGCACCCGGCAGCGCGGGCCCAAGCGCGTCTCTCCGAAGATCACCGCGTGCGGTCCGATCCGGCAGCCGTCGCCGATGCGGGCGCCCGAACGGATGACCGCGAAGGGGCCCACCTCCACGTCCGCGCCCAGTTCCGCTCCGGTCTCCACACACGCCGTCGAGTGTATCGTAGTCATCGTCTGTCAGGTCGCTTTCCGCGCCGCCGGGGGCGGCGCTATTTGTCGAAACTCACCAGGCCCGATTCCCGAACGCTGAAATAGTCCGCGCCATGGCTCGTGCGCCGGCCCAGCACCACGTGATCCATGACCGGGATGCCGATGATCCGCCCCGCCTCCACCAGTTGCCGCGTGATCGCCAAGTCCTCCGCAGAAGGCGCCGGGTCGCCGGATGGATGATTATGCGCCACGATGACCGCTGCCGCCGCGGCCCGGATCGCGCCCTTGAACACCTCGCGCGGATGCACCAGGCTGGCGTTCAGCAGGCCGCGCGACACCTCCTCCGGCGGCCGCAGTAGCCGGTTCCGTGTGTCGAGCAGCAACACCCAGAACACCTCGCAATCCAGGATCCGCGCCTGTTCGCGCAACACGCGGGCCACATCCTCCGGACACGCCACCGCGGGCCGTTCCGCGGCGCCCTCGGCCGCGATTCGCCGGGCCAGTTCCAGCGCGGCCTTCAGCATCTGCGCTTTGACCGGCCCCACGCCCTTGAAGGCGGCCAGCTCCTCGACGCTCGCCCGCGCCAGCGCCGTCAGGCTTCCGTAGCGCTGCACGATGGCGCGCGCCAGCTCCAGAACATTCACTCCCGGCACGCCGGACCGCAACAGAAGCGCGAGCAGCACGTCCTCACCCACGCGCTCGGCGCCCTCCCGCCGGAACATCTCCCGCGGCTGCAACCGTTCGGGCAGCTCCTTGACGCGCAGGGGTGCCGGCGCGATCTTGTAGCAGGGTTCGGGGCTGGTCGGAAGTTGTTCCATCAGAACGCCGCTTTCCGCGAAAGCGCAGCGGCAAGCTGTCCGATCAGCCCGGCATTGTCAAGCAGCGGCGAGCAGCGCATAATGGCGCTGCCGGACTGGGCAGGAAACGAGACGGCCAACCGAAGGAGGACAGGAATGACCCCGATCGCAGATTCGAATAAAGCCGGAGCGGCGCACCATTGGCGGTTCTTTCGCACCGGCGGCGTCTTTCAGGCGCTCCTCGATCGCGGCGCCGATCTCGCGCATCTCGGAGAACTCGATCTGAAATACTGGCTGGCGCTCGCCATGCCGACCACGGGCCTGGAGTTCGATGCCCGGACCGCGGAACTGCTCGACAGCGATCGCGATGGCCGCATCCGTCCACCCGAGGTACTCGCCGCCGTGAAATGGACGTGCGCCGCGATCCAGGATCCCGGCCTGCTGCTGACGCCCGGCGACACGCTGCCGCTGGCGGCCATCCGTGACGCCGGGCTGCAAGCCGCCGCGCGCCACCTGCTGAAGGATCTGGGCCGCCCCGATGCCGCGGAGGTCTCGCTGGCGGACGCAGCCGACCGCGCCCGCCATCTCGCGGCCGCGCGTTTCAACGGCGACGGCATCGTGTCCGAGAACACGGCGGACGACGACGCAACGCGTCAACTTATCCGCGAAATCGTCGGCGCCATGGGCGGCGTCGCCGACCGCAACGGCCAGCCGGGCGCCGACGCGGCCCGGATCGAAGCTTTCTTCGCGCAAGCCGCGGCGCTCGTCGCCTGGTCGGACCGCGCCGCGGCCGAACCGGCGCTGGCGCCGCTCGACCCCGCAGCCACCGCGGCTGCGGCCGCTGCGGTGCGCGCCATCCGAGCAAAGGTGGAGGACTACTTCACGCGCTGCCGGCTGGCCGGCTTCGATCCCACCTCGCGCGGCGCCGTCAACCGTTCGGAAGCGGATTACCGCGCTGTGGCGGCAGCAGACCTGACCACCGGTGACGCGGCCATTGCGGCGCTGCCGCTGGCGCCGGCGGCCGGCGGGCGCCCGCTCGTGCTCGATCCCGACAAGGTGAACCCCGCCTGGTCGGCCGCCATCGCGGCCTTGCGCGCTCATGCCGTCGCGCCCCTGATCGGCGACCGCGCCGAGTTGACGGAGCCGGAATGGCGCGAAGTGCAGAGCCGGCTCGCCGCCTGGGAAGCCTGGTCTGCGGCCAAACCGGCCACGCCGGCGGAAACACTCGGCCTGCCCCACCTGCGCGAACTGCTGGCCCGCGACGCCAAGGCGCGACTACTGGCGCTGGTCGCGCAGGACCGGGAACCGGCTGCGGAGATCGCACGGGTCGCGGAAGTCGAAAAACTGTTGCGCTTCCGCCGCGACCTTGGCGAACTACTGGCGAATTACGTCAACTTCTCGCATTTCTACGGCGGCCGGCCGGCCGTCTTCCAGGCGGGCACGCTCTATCTTGACGCGCGCGCCTGCCACTTGTGTCTGGAAGTCGTCGATGCGGGCAAGCACGCCGCGCTCGCCGGCTTCTCCGGCGGCTATCTCGCCTATTGCGATATTACGCGGCCCGGCGGACTCAAGAAGTCCATCGTCGCGGTGTTCACGGACGGCGACTCCGACAACTTGATGGTCGGCCGCAACGGCGTGTTTTACGACCGCCAGGGGCGCGACTGGGATGCCACCATTACGAAAATCATCGCCAACCCGATCAGCATCCGGGAGGCGTTCTGGATGCCCTACAAGAAGCTGATTCGCCTGATCGAGGAACAATTCGCCAAGCGCGCCGCCGCCGCGGACGCGGCCTCCGGCGCGAAGATCGAGGCGACCGCGACCCAGGTGGCGGCGGTCGGCCAGGCCCCGGCCGCGCCGCCAGCCCCGAAAAAAATGGATCTCGGTTCGATCGCGCTGATCGGCGTCGCGATTGGCGGCATCAGCGCCATGGTCGGCGGACTGCTGCAGGCGCTGTTCGGCCTCGGTTATTGGATGCCGCTGGGCGTACTCGGCATCCTCCTGCTGATCTCCGGGCCTTCCATGCTGCTCGCCGCGCTGAAACTGCGGCGCCGGAACCTGGGCCCGCTGCTCGATGCGAACGGATGGGCGATCAATACGCGCGCGCGGTTGAACATCCCGTTCGGCGCACGGCTGACCGAAGTCGCCGCGCCGCCGCTTGGTTCGGTCGTGCCGCAGCCCGATCCGTTCGCCGAACGACGGGTCGTCCGCACCGGCTTCATCGCGGCGCTGCTGGTCGCGCTGGCGGCATTCGCGGTCTATCACTTCGGACGCCGGGCGCTGCATCTGCCGTAAACGCGGAGCCGATGCCCTCGGCTTCCAGGCGCGCCGCGGCTTCTGCCGCCGTGGTCGCCGGGCCGATAGGGATCGCGATCGCGCGCGCGCCCCGTGCGGCATAATAGGCGGCGAGCGGTGCGGTACGCGCGCGATAGGTTTCCAACCTCCGCCGAACCGATGCGAGGTCATCGTCGGCGCGGCCCGCGCGGTCGCCGCCGGTGTCGCGGCGGATGCGTTCGATAATCGTTTCCGCATCGCAGACCAATTGGACTACCGCCGGCACGCGCAGCCGGGCAGCCAGCCACTCCGCCTGCTTCACGTGCCGCGGAAGCCCGTTGAAGACCCATACCGGCGGTTCGCCGGCGTCGTGCGCCGCGGCAAAGCCGTCGAGCAGCTTCAGCGCAACGCCGAAGGTATCGCGCTCGAGCAGCGCCCCTGCGCGCAACACCCGCGCGATCACGGCGCGTTCGATGTCATTCAGCCCGCGCCGCCGCGCAAATTCGGGATCGGAATCTGCGCGGCGCAGTTCGCGGCCAAAATCAAAATGCGCGCAGGGCCGGCCGGCCAGACCGCGCTGTTCCAGCCAATCGCCGAGCGGTGACTTGCCGGCGCCGGTGGGTCCCAGCAGCAGCAACGACGTATAGCAGGACGACGCGTTCATGGCGTTATGCTACCACAGGCGGCCGCCGTGCGCGCCCCGGGGCCGCGCGCGCCCTCCGACCGGCCGGATACGCCTGACCCAGGCCCCTGCCGAACGACGCAGACGACGAACCTGCCGGCGATGATCGAAACGCGCAATGAAGGAAGCGCCATAGGCAAGGCGTGCAACAGATGACGCACGGTCGAACGCGCGGCCCCGGTCGCGGCTCCCCCGCCCAAGCATCGCAACACACTTCACGGACGTGGGCAATTTTTGCGACGTTATGCGCCGGCAGGCTCGCGGGGGCGGTGCCGCGGGAGGAGCAGCGCGGGGAGAGGGCGGCCGATGGCGGGATTGCGCCCGGCCGGGGTTTCCCGTTATGGTCGCTTCCGAAACGGACCACGGCGGGGTATGCGCCTTCGACTCATCCAGCGGCGAGAAGTCCGGCGGCTGACTTGGACGGGACGGCTGGCGGTCGCGCTGACCATCCTCGTCCTGCTCCGGGCACTGGCGCCGGCGCTGTTCCGTGGCCTGGCCGTCTCCCGTCCGTTGGCGGACGCGGAATACACCCTTATCGAAGGCTGGATCGCGGACGCCGACCTGGCTGCGCTGCTGGCGCATCCGAGCGTGGGCGACCGATCCCTGCTGCTGGCGACCGGCGGTCCGATCGAGCGCGGCGGCGTGCTGTTGCCGGAATATCCGGACTACGCCCGTTTCGCGCAGGCGCGGCTTGCCGCGCTGGGCGCGGCGCCCGAACGGCTGGCAGCGGCGCCGGCGGGCGCGACCGTGCGTGACCGCACCTATACCGCGGCGCAGGCGGCGCGCGCGTTCTTCGCGGAACGCGGCATCACGCGGGCGCGCGTGAACCTGGCGACGCGCGGCGTGCATGCGCGCCGAAGCGCCCTGCTGTTCCGCCGCGCGCTCGGGCCGGAATTCGAACTGGGCACCATTGCGCTGCCGGAGGAGTTTGGCGCCGCCGACTGGTGGAAATCGAGCAACGGCTTTCGCAGCGTGCTGTACGAGTGGATCGCCTGGGGGTACACAAAGGTCTTTCTCGCGTTCGCGCCGGACTCCGCGCCATGAAACGTCTTACCCGGAACCCGACGCTCCGCCGCTGCGTGCGCTGCGGGTACGTGTACGATCCGCAGCGGGGCGACCCGGACAGCAGCATACCGCCCGGCGTGCCGTTCGAGCGGCTGCCCGCGGAGTGGCGCTGTCCGGTCTGCGGCGCGCGTCGCGCTCAGTTCCCGCCGCGCTGACCGGGCGTATGCCACGCCACGTCGCTACTATGGAAGAGACTTTCGGACTCGATCGGCCCCCATGAGCCGGCCTCGTACGTGTACAACGGCGAGTCCATCCCGCCCTCCCATGCGTGCAGGATCGGGTCCATGATCTGCCAGGCGGCCTCGACCTCGTCCGAACGGGTGAACAGCGTCGAATCGCCGCGGAGAACGTCCATCAGCAGCCGCTCGTAAGCCTCCGGCACGGCACGGTCCCATGTGGCGGCATAGGAGAAATCCATTTCGACATCTTCGACGCGGTAGCGCAAGTCGGGCCGCTTGGCGGAGAAGCGCAACGAGATGCCCTCGCTGGGCTGGATGCGGAAGATCAGCTGGTTGGGCCGCGCGTGGACAAAGTCGCACACGTCACCCACGCATTCGACCGTCTCGAAGAGCTGCAGCGGCGGAATTCTGAAACGCACCACGATCTCGGTGGCGCGCGCCGCCAGCCGCTTGCCGGTCCGCAGGTAAAACGGCACTCCGGCCCAGCGCCAGTTCTCCACGCCGAGCCGCAGGGCCACGTAGGTCGGCGTCCGGGAGTCGGCCGCGATACGTTCCTCCTGGCGATAGCCGGGCACGGGCCGGCCGGCGATAGTCCCCGCGGTGTACTGGGCCCGAATGGCGGCCGAATCAATGCAGCCGGCCCGGGGCACGGCGAGCGACCGCAGGACCTTGACCTTTTCGTTGCGGATCGCGTCGGCCTCGAGCCGGGCGGGCGGCTCCATGGCGGTCAGGCAGAGCAATTGCAACAGGTGGTTCTGCACCATGTCGCGCAAGGCGCCGGCCGCGTCGTAATAGGCGCCCCGCCCGCTTTCCATGCCGACCGTCTCGGCGGCGGTGATCTGGACATGATCCACGAACTGGCGGTTGAAGACCGGTTCGAACAGGATATTCGCGAAGCGGAACGAGAGGATATTCTGGGCCGTTTCCTTGCCCAGGTAATGGTCAATGCGGAAGATCTGGCTCTCGTCGAGGTACGCCAGACACCGGCGATTCAGCTCCCGCGCGCTGGCCAGATCGTGCCCGAAGGGCTTCTCGATGACCACCCGCGTCCAGGCCGGGTCGCGGGGCCGGCGGACCAGGCCGGACTCACGCAGCCGCTCCACGATGCTGCCGAACAACTCCGGCTTGACGGAGAGATAGAACAGCCGGTTGGGCGGGAACCGTTCCGCCTTCAGCCGCGCACGGTAGGCCGTGAAGGCAGCCGGATCGGCCTCCAGGTCGGCGCGGTGATAGAACACGCGCGCGAGGAAGGCTTCGAGGTCGGCCGGCTCGACGGGCACGCGGCTATATTTCGGCAGCGTTTCGCGCAGCCAGGCACGGAAGGACCGGTCGTCGTAGTCGCGGCGGGCGAAACCGACGATCGCGAACGTTTCCGGCAGCAGTCCGCCCCGGTACAGCGCATACAGGGCGGGCATCAGCTTGCGGTGATTGAGGTCGCCCGTGGCGCCGAAAATAGTCAGCGTGAAAGAGTCCGTCGCGGCCGGCGTGAGGGGTTGGCTGGAATCCATGTCACTCCTTCAAGCCGTCGCCTGCGGGCGCGAGGGCCGCATCCAGACTACGCCCGTGGTGGCGGAGAAAAGCCTCGGCGGCCTCGCGGCCGATGAAGCGGACGATGATGCGCGGGTCGGTGTCCAACAGGTCCACCCAGATGAGGCCGTCCAGCACGTCGCAGAACTTCGGGTCCACGTTGAAGCTCAACAGCTTCCCGCCGAGTTTCAGGTACTGTTTCAGAAGCACCGGCACGCCCTTGCGGTCCTTTTCGATCTCCGCGATGAGTTCGGAAATTTCCTCGGGGTCGCGGATGGCGCGCTGAAAGACGCGCGGATTCCACCGGTGCGGGTTGGGCCGCGACGGATGGTGGCGGGGCTTGACATAGCGCGCCCAGTCCGTGCGAAAGTTGTTCGCCCGCAGGAAGACCTCGAGCATCTGCCGCGAGAGCGTATTGTATTCGTTGTTGATGCTGACGGGCCCGAACAAGTGCCGGTATTTGGGCTCGCGGACGATGAGCTTGCCGATCCCCTTCCACAGCAACAGCAGGGAGGCATAATTGCGCTGATATTCGGCGCGGATGAAGGAGCGGCCGAGTTCCAGCGCCGGCCCCATCGTCTGAAGCAGTCTCCGGCGATAGCGGAAGAGCGTGCTGGTGTACAAGCCGCGCTTGCCGTAGCGCGCCAGAATCTCATCCGTCTTGCCGATCCGATAGGCGCCGACGAGCTCGTTCTTCCGGCGGCTCCAAAGGACGAGGTGATAGTAGTAACGGTCGAACCGGTCGAGGTCAATTTCCCGCCCGGTCCCCTCGCCCACGGCGCGAAAGGTGATTTCGCGCAACCGCCCGATCTCGTGCAACAAGCGCGGAATCTGCTCGGCCCGCGCGAGGTACACGCCGAACTCCTCGGTCTCCAACAGCAGGCATTCCGGCGGCAGCAGGAAGATGTCCTGCGCAAGGGTCTCGGGATACAGGCCTTCGGCCACAGGGATCATCGCCGCGGAGTCTGCGCGCGGCGCGTCGGCGGGCCCGGCCGGTTCGGCCCCGCGGCCCTTCAGTATGTATGTGCGCAGTTGCAGGTAATCCACCATTTCCCGGTCGCCCTCGATCGCATCGAGGCGCGCGAAAGGCACCGGGGTGCCGATACGGAAGCGGAGGCGCGACCCACGCTTGCTGACCATTTCGCGGGGGAGCATGGCGGTCCGCAACCGCGGATGCACCAGGCCCATCATCTGGAAAAGCGCGCTGTTGCGCCCCTCGACGAAGACCGGCAGCGCGCCGGCGCGGCCCTTGCGGATGATCCGCGCGATCGTCGGATTCCACTGCGGATCCACGACTTCGCGGCGGCGCAGGTCCAAGTGCGAGACCTCACCGGACGGGAAGACCAGCAACATGTGTCCCTCCTGCAACCATCGGATGCAGGCCTTGATGGCGCCGATATTCGCAGCGCTGGCTTCCTTGCCGCCGAACGGATTGACGAAGATGGCGAACTCGTGCATCTCGGGCATGCGCTGCAGCAGGTAGTTCGCCATGATCTTGGTATCCGGCCGAACCGTCCGCAGAACCTGCAGCAGCACCAGCCCCTCGATTCCGCCGAAGGGATGGTTCGCCACCACCATGCAAGCACCCTCGCGAGGCACGCGCTGGAGGTCTTCCGCCGACACCTCCGGGGTTACCTCCATGGCGCGCATGCTGGCCGAGATGAAATCCTCGCCCTCTCGCATCCGGCTGGCGACCTCATAGACCCGATTGATCTGCTCCAGAAAGAACAACCGCTCCACGGACCGGCGGATCACCTTGAACAGATTCCGCCGGAACGGGTCGCGAAAGGAGACCTTCAGCGAGAAGACGTTGCGGTCAGAATCCGGTTGGGGCATGTGCGCGTTCCGCTTCGTTTCGCCGCACAGCATAGTCGAGACCGCATGGGATGTCGCGCCTTTTCGCCGCGCCGGCTCAGGTCGCCTCATCGCCGCGGGCCATGACCACCTTGCCCGTGCGGACGAGTTCGATGACCCGGTATTTCGCCAGCATGCGCACCAGCGCGTCAATCTTATCCGAATTGCCGGTGGCCATGACGACCATCGAATGCGCCGTCAAGTCCACCGTCTTGGCGCCAAAATGATCCGCGACCTGCAGCGCTGAAGTGCGCTCCTCTTCGCCCGCCGCCACCTTGATCAGGGCCAGTTCCCTGACGATGGAATCCTCGCCCGTGTGCTCGACGCAGCGTTGCACATCAATGAGCTTGCTGAGCTGGCGGATCACCTGGTCCAGCCCCTCCGCGCTGCCCTTGGCGGTGATGGTCATCCGCGAGAAACGCCCGTCCACCGAAGGGGAGACGACCAGCGAGTCAATGTTGTAGCCGCGGCGGGCGAACACTTGCGCGATGCGCGCGAGGGCGCCGGGCTGGTTGGCGACATACACGCTGAGATTATGCGTGGCCGCGGCGTCGGAAGAAGGATTTTCGTTCATGGCAGAAGGACTCCCCCAGAAAGGTCACGTCGAGCCGGGCGGTTTTTCCAGCCGTCGCCGGGGTTTGTCAATGATCATGTCCTCGAGCGGCCGGCCGGCCGGTATCATCGGGAATACATTGTGGGCCTGTTCGACCTCGGCGTTGATCAGGCACGGACCGTCGTTGTAATCGAGCGCGCGTTTCAGAATCTTGCGCGTGTCCGCGGCGCGCTTCAGGTTGAAGGCCCGCACGCCCGCATAGCTCTCGGCCAGCCGCACAAAATCCGGATTCCCCTCAAGCTGCACCCCGCTCTGCCGGTCTTCGTAGAACAACTCCTGCCACTGGCGGACCATGCCGAGATAGTGGTTGTTCATCAACAAGATCTTGATCGGCAACCGGTGCAGGGCCGCCGTGGCCAGCTCCGCCATCGTCATCTGGAATCCGCCGTCGCCGACGATCGCCGCAACCAGGTCCTTCGGCCGCCCGAATTGGGCGCCGATCGCCGCCGGAAAACCGAAGCCCATCGTGCCGGCCCCGCCGGACGATATGAAGTCGTTGGGGCGGTCGGTGAGATAGAACTGCGCCGCCCACATCTGGTGCTGCCCGACATCGGTCGTGATGATGGCGCGCCCGCCGGTCAGACGATAGAACTCGCGAATGACGTGCTGGACCTTAAGCCCGCCGCGCTTTTTGTAGTGCAGCGGATAGCGACGCTTGTAATCGTCGAGATGCCGCAGCCACTCGTCCGTATTCAGCCGCCCCACATGACGGATCAGCTCCCGCAGCACCGCGCGCGCGTCGCCGACACAGTGGTAATGGCAAGGAATCATCTTCCCGATCTCGGCGGGATCAATATCAATGTGAATGCGCACCGCGTCCTTGCAGAACCGGGACGGCTGGCCGACGATCCGGTCGTCGAAGCGTGAACCGACGGACAGGATCAGGTCGCATTCCACCACCGCCTTGTTCGCGTACGCCGTGCCGTGCATGCCCAGCCAGCCCAGCGACAGCCGATGCGTTTCCGGAAAGGCGCCCTTGCCCAGCAGGGTGGTGGTCACCGGCGCATTCAGCTTTTCAGCCAGTTCGCGGACTTCCTTTGCGGCGCCGGAGATCACCGCGCCGTGGCCCACCAGCAGCACGGGGCGCCGCGATCGGTTCAACGCCTCCGCGATCTGGAGAATGGCCTCCTTGTCCAACACCTGCTCGTGGGGCCGGTAGCCGGGCAGATCCACCTCCGCGCGCAGATCCGCCGTACAGGGCGCCGACGTCACGTCCTTGGGCAGGTCAATCAAAACCGGACCCGGCCGCCCGCTGTTCGTGATGAAGAACGCCTCGCGCACCACACGCGGAATGTGGTTCGGTTCCTTGACCAAATAACTGTGCTTCACCACCGGCATCGTAATGCCGAAAATGTCCGCTTCCTGAAACGCGTCCTTGCCAATCATCGAGCGGACCGCCTGTCCCGTCAGCACGATCATCGGGACCGAATCCATGTGGGCCGTCAGTATCCCCGTCAGCGTATTCGTCGCGCCCGGCCCGCTCGTTACCAGCACCACCCCCGGCCGTCCCGTCGCCCGCGCATAGCCGTCGGCCATGTGCGCGGCACCTTGCTCATGTCGAACAAGGACCAGCTTGATTTTCGTGCCGGTTGTGACCAGCGCATCAAAGATTGGTATGGCCGCTCCGCCGGAGTATCCAAATATGTACTCCACACCCTCGTTTTCCAGACACCGGACGAGCGCCTGTGCGCCATCCAGGGTTTTTTCTTCTGTTTTCACGATATGAATCCAGATTTCCAACAGTTCGTGATGTAAACTAGATCATATCCTTAGTGATGTCAACGCGAATCGCGTGTTCATATGCAGTATTGAAATATTGTTCTAGATGCGTGACATAATATGGACGTTTTATGGGTCTAATCTGCACTATTATTTCAAGGCGTATCGAATTTATAGCGTTCACGGTCAAAATGTCGCCATCCTTTGCCATGGCTCCGTGCAACTACTCGAACCCGCTTCCGTCTGCGCGAAGCCTCCACCGGGCGACGGCGGGCGCGAACCCCGTGAGATCTGGAGCTCTCCCGGATGGGGCGCAGGCCGGGAATCCCGCACGGAAATAGCGGAGTCCACGCCTTCATGGGCGGGCCGAACCCCGACCCGGCGAGCGAACGACTGCGAACAGTCGCAGGAGTAGCCGCTACCTGACTGGCGGCATCACGGTCACGGCAACTCGATGACTTCGCCATCAGGCTTGACGATCTGCGGCGATTTCCCCAGGGGATTGATGGTGAGCTGGTGGCCGGGCGGCAGTTTCAGCGCGCCGGGATGCAGGTAGGGCATGATGTCCGCTAAGGTTACGTCCGTGCCTTCGTCCTTGTTGTACTCCATCGCCCACTGCTCCTTAGCGGCATCCACCATGCGGAGTACATTGATCTCCATGGCGCCTTGTGCGCTGGTGCGGGCATGAACGAACGCGGGCAAGGCAATGCCCGTGAGCATGGCCAGGGGCATGATGGCCGCGGTCATGACCATTTCCCGGCCGCCGGTGGGACCCTCGGCCTGCTGGTAGATGCCGTTGGGCTTGACCACGCGGGCGCTGACGGCCGAACCCAAGGGAATCCAGTCGTAGATTTTCGCCATGATTTCCGCCATCGCCGCGTCACCGCCCGCCATGCCCTGCATCTGCGCCGTCTGAATGGCGACCAGCGTGCGATTGAACCGTTCGCTCACATAGGTTACGCCGTTGTTCTGCCGAGGCAGCCGATCGGCCAGGCGGCGAAAATCGGGATCGCTTTTCAGCCCGTTGCCGGTCTTCATCGCGGCCAGCGCCGCCTTCATCGTGTCGGGATGGGAGGCGAAAAACAGAAAACCACCGGTCTGCGCCGCGCAGACCCGCAGGGGCACCGGCGCATCGGGCATCGGCGGCCCCATGTGAACAGTCACCCCGCCGACGTCCTCCGTTTCGATCGGCATGCCCTCCAGGAGCTTCAGCAACAGTTTCATCGGCGCGTCATCGCGGACCCCCAAGGCCAGCAACAAGGACGGCGCCGGGATCTCCCGGCCCGCGCCGACGGGCAGCGCGACGTTCTGCGTCTTGGAGAGCAACACCGCTACGGCCAGTTCGCCCGTATGCGTGGCAACCAGGGCATCTACGTCAATCCCCGCCTCCTTTTTCATTTTGTCGAGCTCGCCGCGCATTTCCTTATAGGAGTTCTCGCCGCCGACCGAGCGAACGCCCTGCTGGAACATCGTCCAGAGTTCGTTCAGGTGGAAGTCCGAAGCGATGAGCAGGGCCGTGTCCGCAGGAATGGCATTGAGTACGGCCATCTCCCTCGGTTCGCCGCCCAGCATCCGCCAGAGTCGCGGCGTCGGTTGGGCGGGCCGCCGGACCAGGAACTGGCGGACCGAATAGGTCCCGTCGCCGCGCGGCTTGGAACTCATGCCCAGCGCAACGGCGTCGAACAGACCCTCATGGCGAAGGAACTCCTCGATGCGCCGCGCCGTGGCGGGCGCGGTGGCGGCCTGCGTATTGTGTTTGGCGACCACATCCAGCACCTCGACGATCTTGCCGACCAGATCGGGTACCAGATTCTCGACGTTCAGATGGAGATAGAAGTCGCCGTCAGGCTCCAGCACCGCCGCCGTCTCGCGGAACAATTCGGCGGAGCGCTCCGCCGTCAGCGGTGCGCCCCGGGCCGACAATACGGACGGGGAACCTGCCAGGATCTGGCTGAAGACCAACAGCAACACCACGAGGCCGCTTCCGAAAGAGTGCACGACCATGACCGAATCCTCCAGTTGCCGGGCCTTCCGCGGAAATCGGTCGAGCGCACCGGCGACTGGCGCATTCTATATCCCGGCAAACCGGCATCAAGCCCATTTTCAGGTCCGTACGGACGCCGAACCGACCTGTTGCGACACCGCCCCGCTGAAAGCCGATCGTTTCGTGGTATTCGGCGATTGAACCGGCGCCGCTCGGGAGTATGCTATGGCTGGAGTTGGTTTCATGCGCCGGACAACCGCTTGGGCGACGCTGGCTGTGGCGGGGGCCGCGGCATCGGCTGCGTTGTTGCTGGTGACGCGACCGATCGGCTTCGCACGTTCCCGCCGCGCCCCGCCGCCAACGGCGGCCGCTTCAGCCGCGCCCGGTCATCGTCGGTCTGACACCGCTCCGTCGGCCGCCGCGCAGTCGGCCGCCCGTTTCGCCGAGACGCCCCCCGCGGGGAGTGCGGCGGCGCGCAGCACGCCCGCGGATTCCGGCGTGAGCAAGCGGCTCCCGGGCGCCCGCGGGCGCCTACCGGGGGAAGTCGCCGGCCAGGCTCAGCCCGCGCCGGATTTGGAGGCGCTCGCGACGCGGCTGCCGCCGGAGCACCGCGCGACGTGGACCGTGTTCCGCGCCGAGTTCCCGGAAACGGACCTTACCGAGGTCCAGCAGCTCCACCGCGCACTGCTCGCGCGCCGTGCGCGTTACGGGGCGGAACTAGACGAGGCCGAACGAGAAGAACACGCGCGCTGGGTTGCCGCGGTCGAGGCGCTGAGCCGCGCACTGGTCGAGTTGCGCGCGGAG
Organism: uncultured Verrucomicrobiota bacterium; assembly: GCA_964386675.1. Taxonomy (GTDB): domain Bacteria; phylum Verrucomicrobiota; class Kiritimatiellia; order PWTM01; family PWTM01; genus CALGXT01. Next base: position 6,996 of record CAYLTB010000004.1, on the reverse strand, counting down.
GAACTGGGCCTGTCGAAGGCCGGCGTGAGCGACGATGGGCGCGGCTACTGGCTGGATGGTTTTCAGGATTCGATCCCCCGCTACACCTACACCCTCAACGCCAACGCGGCCATCTCGACCGCCGTGCCCTTTGTGCGCATGAACGCCGCGTTCGATCCGGTTGTCGGCGAGTCCGTCAGTGGGGACGGGCTGTATGTCAACGTCAACGATCACGGCACGGTTTACGACGAGAACCCGGAGTTCCAGCTCCCGAATAACGGCGGCACGCGCATCGTCTACAAGGAAATCTACGACGAGGGCGCCCGGGATCACTCCACGCACGTCTGCGGAACCGTCGGGGCGTGGGGGTACACCGCGAGCCTGATGGGCATGGTTCCGCGCGTATGGATTCGCTCCCACATCCAGCAGTACACATCGGACATCACCGGCTTCGGCATGGCGACGCCGGGCCGGCTACACACCACGACCAATCCGCGCACCGGAGAGCTTGAGCTCAAGTCGGCCATGGGCACGACGTCGCTCGGGAATCCCGACACGAACACCAAGCGGGGCATCTATACATCCCTCAGCGCCAGCTACGATTCCACGCTGGCGGATTATCCCTACTACATCCATTTCTACGCCGCGGGCAACAACGGCACCGCGAGCGAGGATACGGCCTACTACACCCTGTGCACCGACACGCAGATCTCGAAGAACGTGGTCACGATCGGATCGGTTACCGACACGGCGCGCGACGCGTCGGGCGCGATCACCTCGGGCGGCGCCCTGGCCGGCAGCAGCTCGCGCGGCCCGACCTATGACGGCCGCGTCAAGCCCGATCTCGTCGCCAATGGCACGGGGCTGATTTCTCCGATCGACGCGACAGGCTTCGGCTCGAAGAGCGGCACGTCCATGGCGACGCCCAACGCCTCCGGCAGCGCCGCGCTGTTGATCGACTACATCCGCCGCCGCCTGCCGGGGCATTACTTCCGCTCCTCCACGATTCGGGCGCTGCTGGTCAATTCGGCGGACGATCGCGGGCTGCCGGGGCCCGACTATTCGTACGGCTGGGGCCTGGTGAACGTCTATCGCGCTGCCGCCATCGTCAAGCGGCACGCGGAGAATCCGGCGGCGCGGGTCGTGGTCGAGGACGTGTTGACCTCCGGTCAATCCTGGACCGCCGTCTATCAATATGACGGCACCGAACCCATACGCGTCACACTCGCCTGGCTCGATCCGCCCGGAGAAGCGCAGACGCAGACCACCGCTACACGCGCCCCGCGGCTGGTCAATGACCTCGATCTGCGGATCGTCGGTCCCGGCGGGACCGTTTACCGCCCCTATGTGATGCCGTTCGTGACCGGCAATGCCACGTACGAACCCTTCGACCACAATCTCCGCAATGTCGCCGCGGAAACCGGCGTCAACACCACCGACAATGTCGAGCAGGTCTATATTGCCGCTCCTCCGGCGGGCCACTATACGCTGGAAGTTTCCCATACGGGATCCCTCCGCAGCGGCAGTCAGCGGTTCTCGCTGGCTGTTTCCGGCATGGCGCAACCGGGTCCGCTCGTATTTTCGGCCCATTCGGTCGAACCGGCCGCAAGCGCCGGCGCGACACGTTTTGCACTGACCGTCTTTGGAAGCGGTTTTCCTTTGGGATCGGACGTCCTCCTTCGGCGCGCAGGATCGGCCGACACCACCGCCTACGAGCAGATCGTCGTCGGCAACCGGATCGATTGCCGCTTGGACACTGCCGCGCTGGAAAAGGGCTTCTGGGATGTCGTCGTGCGCGCACCCGACGGCTCGGAATCGGTCCTGCCCGCCGCGTTCCTCGTGACGGCCCCCGGCGTGCGCCAGACCCTCTACGCGAACGATTTTGAATCCGGCGCCGACGGGCTGACGCTGGGGAACAACTGGTCGGTCGTCGACCCCAACAAGGGAGCGGTCGGGGGACCGTCGGACGCGCAGCAGGGCGTGGCGGCGCTGGTCACGTTCGCCGGCGGAAACTACACTGCCAACCAGAACATCTCGGCAGTTCTGCCGTCCTTTTCCACGGTCGGATACAACGGCATCCGGCTCGAGTTCCAGCGCTGGATCGGATTGCGGAACAACGACTTCTGCGTGATCGAGTACTCGCTGAACGGCACCTCCTGGACTTCGGTGAATTCCACGACCAACCTGATCGAAACGCAGTGGAATCTCCGCACCTATGATCTGCCCGCCGCCGTCGAGGGGCGCAATACCGTTTTCATCCGCTTCCGCCTGCAAACGAATGCGAGCCAGCATTCCTTCGGATGGAACATTGACGACCTGAAGATCACCGGTGTGCCGGCCATGGTCTATCCGCCGGTCTTCACCTCCACGCCGTTGTCCGCCGCCGTCATCGACGAACCGTACGAATACATCGCCGTCGCCGACGACAGCGATACGCCGGGGGCGTCGCTCGCCTTCTCCGCGTCCGCCCTGCCTCCGGGACTCGTCCTGACGGACAACGGGGACGGCACGGCGACGCTCGCGGGATCGCCCGAAGTCTCGGGGACTTTCGACATCACCCTCTCGGTGACGGACGGTGCGTATGTGACGCACCAGAACTTCATGCTGACCGTGGCGAAGAAAACAGCGGCGGTTACCCTTACGAGCCTGTCGCACGTCTATGACGGCCAGCCGAAATCGGTCGGCGCGGCCACGGAGCCCGCCGGCCTGGCCATCGAGGTCACGTACGACGGCCAGGGCGAGCCGCCGCGCGCAGTCGGCACGTATGCGGTGCGGGCGGTCGTCACCGATGACCACTATGTCGGCGAGGCCGAAGGCACGCTGACGATCGCGCCCGCCCCGCTGACGCTGGCCGCCGACCCGAAAACCAAGACCGTCGGCGCACCGGATCCCGAATGGACCTGGCGGATCGTCGCCGGCGAACTGTTCGGGCAGGACGCGGTCGTCGGGGCGCCGGTGCGCGAGTCCGGCGAAACCTCCGGCGTTTATGCCATCCGCCGCGGCACCTTGGACGCCGGCCCGAACTACGCGCTTCATTTTCAGGAAAGCACGCTGCGCATTCTGACGGACGAAGGCTTCGTGGACGCCAACAACAACATGGTGGACGATGCGTGGGAGGCTCGCTACTGGCCGGACGGCCCTGCGCCCGACACGGTGACCAAACGCGGCGTCGTGATGCCGCTGCGCGAGGTGTTTGTCGCGAACCTCGACCCCTTCGACGACGAGTCGTTTTTTGCGATCACGGCATGCGATGAAAATCGGCGCTTCACCTTCACGACCGCGACCGACCGCCTCTACACGGCGGAATGGACGGGCGACCTGCGCGATCCGAACTCATGGCGGCCGATAACAGGCTGGTCGGACATGCCGGGCACCGGCGCGCCGATGGAGGCCGTCGCGCCCGAAGGCTCCAGCATATTCATCCGCGTCCGCGTCCGGCTTCCGCCGCCGTGACTGGCGTCCAGACCCCGCGGGCGGCCGGGGGTCGCGCCGCCCGGGAATGGCTAAGCGGATTTTCGGCTTTCCCTGCCGTCTGCGCGGGTGAACAGCGTGTAGATCAACGGCAGAACGGTCAGCGTGAGAAAGCCGCCGACGAGGACGCCGGCGACGGAGGCCAGGCCGATGCCGGCGCGGTACTCCGATCCGATGCCGCGCCCGAGCGCCATCGGCAACATGCCGAGGCCCGCCGCCAGCGTGACCATCAGCACCGGCCGGAATTGCTCCACCATCGCCGTTAGCATCGCTTCGCGACGATGGACGCCCTCTTTCAGGTGCCGTGCCATGGTATCCACAATCAGAATGGCGGGGTTGACTACAACACCGATCAACATCAGTGTGCCCAGCAGGACGAAGATGGTGATGGCCGAGCCGCTCAACACCAGCGCCCAAACGACACCGATCAGCGCCATCGGCAACGTCAACAATACCCAGCCGGGCCGGCTCCACGATTCCAGAATCGCGGCCAGCGCCAGCAACGTCAGGAAGGTCGCCAGCAGAAGGGCCTCGGCAAAATCGGCGACAATTTCGCCCAATCGTTCCGCCATCCCGGCCGCGCCCAGCTTGTAACCGGCGGGCACGATATGGCGCTCCTGAAGGGTCCGCGCAAGGTCGGCTCCGACCTGGCTCATCGTCGCGCCCGGAGTCAGATCGCCGAGGATTTTCACCGTGCGCTGCCGATCGAAACGGAAGATCTGCACGAGCGCGCGCGAATCGAGGACGTCCGCGACGGTTTCGAGCGGAATCGGACGGCCGTCGGCGCCCGGCAGCGGAAACTGGCGGATCTGATCCTTGCCTTCGCGCTCCGCGAGCTTCACACGGATGTCGTAGGTCCGATCGCCCCGTTTGTAATTGGCGGCTTCGATGCCTTCGATATTGCCGCGCACGATGGCGGCGAGCGCCGCCGGCGAGAGCCCGATATCGGAGAGCACCGGGCGTTTGGGAACCAGACGTATCTCCGGTTTGGGGTCGCGCACCGTCGTCTCCAGCTGCCCCACGCCCGGTCGGTCGCGCACCACGGCCTCGATGGCCAACGCCGTGGCATTGAGCGTGTCGAGATCCGGGCCGGAGAGCGTCTGATCAATTTGAAAGTTTTGCCCCCCGAACATGCCGGGGACGGACGCAGAGATGCGCGCGTCCGTTTCGGACCGCAGACGTTCGCGGATTTCAGCCAGACGATCCGCCATCCGCCACGCCCGCTGAGTCTTCGGCTTGAAAAACAGTTCGATCTGGCCGAGATACACGCCTTCCGTGGCCTGGCCGCTCATGGCGACGGCGCGGCCCACGGTCGTGAGCACATGTTCGAGGTCCGAATATTCCAGCAGTTTGGCTTGAATGGCTTCGAGTCGTTGCGTGGTTTTCTCCAAATCGTAGTACGGCGGCATCTCGACGCGGATGAAGAGCCGACCGTCATCGGAAGTCTCCGAAAAGCTGAAGCCCAGCCGGCCGCCGCCGATGCGCATCGTCAGCAGAAAGAGCGCGGCGAAACCGAGCACAATGGGCAGATTGTTGCGCTTCTTCGCCGCGATGCGGCGCAAGCCGGCGGCGAATCGCTCGCCGGCGGTTTTGAATCCGGCGTCCCAACGCCGGCTGAAACGCGAAAAGACATTATTCCGCCGCCGGGAAGCGGGCCGGAGGATCAAGGCGCTGAGGATCGGCGTCAGCGTGAAACTGATGAACAGCGATGACGCATTTACGATCAGCGTCGCGATCGCGAACGGCGTCAGCATCCGTCCGGCGAGGCTCGACATCATGGCGATCGGCAGCATCACGATCACGTTCGTGCCCGCCGAGGCGAGGACCGCCACCCCGACTTCCGAGGCGCCCTGGCGCGCCGCCGCCCAGTGGTCATCCGTCGTCTCCAGTTTTTCGACGATGTTCTCCAGCACGACGATCGAATTCGCCACCAGCACGCCCGTCGAAAGACCGATGGCCAGCAACGTCGGCACGTTCAGGGTTTGGCCCGCCAGATGCAGGAAGAAAAGACTGATCAGAATCGTGACCGGCATCGCGATGGCCACGATCAGCGTGGTGCGGATATTGAAGAGAAAAAGAAACAGGACGAGCGCGCACACCACCACGGCCTGCCACACGGCAGAGATGGCCGAATCCACCGAAGCCTGCACGGCCTCCGCTTCGTCCGAAACCCAGCGCAGTTCCATGCCGCCGGGCAGCATCGCCG
>CAYLTB010000004.1:0-1330 GCA_964386675.1 uncultured Verrucomicrobiota bacterium | reverse complement strand
CGTACCGACGGCGGGATTCCCGAACCACCGAGACGATGTTGCCTTCGGCCTTCTTGACGATCTTGATGACCACTCCGGGCTGCCCGTCGAGGATCGCGCGCTGGCGAATTTCCCGGGTGGCGAGCCGCACGGTGCCCAGGTCACCCAGCCGCAGGCGCGCGCCGTTGCGATTCGCGATTTCGAGATTTTCGATTTCGGCGACATCCTGATACTCGGCGTCGAACCGCACGGAATACTCGTTTCCCGCCTCCCGAATGCGCCCGCCCGGCAGGGCCAGCACCCCGCGCCGCAAGGCCGCCGCCGCATCCTGCGTCGTCAGCCCCGCCGCCGCCAGCCGGTCGCGGTCCAGTTCGACCCACACTTCGCGCCGGTTGCCGCCCATGACCTGCACCTCCCCCACGCCGGGCACGGTGGCAAAACGGTCCGCGAGGACATGATTCGCGTAGTCATATAGCTCGTCGAGCGGCGCGGCGCCGGAAAGAAACAGATTCGCGATCGGTTGGGCGTTGAGGTTGATCTTCTGAATGACGGGGCGATCCGCGTCGGAGGGCAGCTTTGCCAGCACCGTGTCGAGTTTCTCGCGCACGTCCTGCGCGGCGGCGTCAATGTTCACCCGCAGATCGAACTCGAGCACGACCTGCGACACGTTCTCCATGCACGAGGACTCGATGTGTTTGAGCCCGTCAATGCCGGCGACCGCGTCCTCGATGTGTTTGGCGACGTCTTTTTCGATGTCCTCCGGCGACGCGCCCACCCAGGTGGTGACGACGGCGAGAAACGGGATATCCACCGCCGGCATGCGCTCGATGGATAGCTTTCGATACGAGTTGAGGCCCAACGCGATCAACGCGATCAGCAGACAGCTCATCGCGATCGGACGCCGGGTGGATGCAGTGGCTAGAAACATGGCAAAGCTCCCTCCGAGGCGATCGTGCCGGGTTCAGCGCTCCTCGACGGCCTGTCCGTCGCGCAATTGCGTCTGCCCCTCGACGACTACGCGATCGCCGACCGCCAGACCGGCGCGAATTTCGGTCCAGCCGTCGTTCTGCCAGCCGGTTTCGACGGCGCGGGCTCGCGCATGGCCGGCGTCGGCGACAAATACCGTGGGGCGGCCATCGCGAATGAGCACGGCGGAGGACGGCACGCCGAGCTGCTCGCGGGACTCGAATACGAGGGTGAGGTCGGCCATCCGGCCGGGCACGGCGTCAGGAGCGCGGACCCGTCCGCGAATTTCGAACGTCCGCAGCGCCGTGTGGATCGTCGGCGACCGATATTCCACCGTATGCCGGCCGGCATCGCGCCCGTCCAGCGTCAGCCGAAACTCCGTGGC
>CAYLTB010000003.1:0-54718 GCA_964386675.1 uncultured Verrucomicrobiota bacterium | reverse complement strand
CGCGACTCGAACGGACCGCTGATCCTCGCCACGCTGGCTGAGCAAGGCTTTTCCGCCTCCGAATCCGCCCGCGTGCCGGATACGCGCGAACAACTTCGGGATTCGATCGCAGGCGCCATGGCGCGCAACGACGTGACGCTGATCTCGGGCGGCGTGTCGGTCGGCAAATACGACTTTGTCGCCGAAGTGCTGCGGGAGCTCGGCGCCGTCATCCGCTATCACGGTCTCGCGATCAAACCCGGCAAGCCGCAGTTGTTCGCGACCGCGGGGGCCGGCCACTATGTGTTCGGCCTTCCGGGCAATCCGTTGGCCGTGCTGGTCGGGTTGCACGAATTCGCGCTGCCGGCCCTGCGCCGGCTGGCCGGCTGCCCGGAGAACGCATGTCGCCCGCTGTGGCGGCTTCCGCTGCGGTCGGATGTGATCGCGAAGGGGCCGCGCAGACAGTTCGTGTTGGGGCATCTGGCGTGCTTGGATGCCGGCACGGCCGTCCTGCCTGTGCCCAATTCGGGCTCTTCCGATTTGATCGCCGGCGGCAGAGCCGACGGGGTCATCCTCATGCCGGAGGGTGTCTGGCACCGGCCCGCCGGCGCCATCGTGGACTTCCGTCCCTGGAGAATGCCGTGAGCGCAACCTCTACGCCACAGGGACTGGCCTTGCGGATTTCCGTCACAGACCGCTGCCAACTGCGCTGTCGGTACTGCATGCCGCCAGAAGGCGTCCATCGCAAAGACCGAAGCGAGATCCTCTCCTATGAGGAGATCACTGCGCTCGTCGTCTGGCTCCGCGACGAGTTCGGTCTGTCCAAAGTGCGCATCACGGGCGGAGAGCCTCTGGTGCGCCCCAACGTCGAACGATTGATCGGCCTGCTCGCCGAACGGGGCATCCCGGATCTGGCGATGACGACCAACGGACTTCGGCTGGCGCAGATGGCGCCCGTGCTCAAGCGGGCCGGTCTGACCCGTGTGAACGTCAGCCTCGATTCCCTGTCGTCCGAGGTCTTCCACCGGCTGACCGGCGGCGATGTGCAGGACGTGCTCTCCGGCATTGCCGCCGCCCTGGAGCACGGGATGCAGCCGGTGAAGCTGAACACCGTTGTGATTCGAGGCGTCAATGACGCCGAGCTGCGCGACCTCGTGGCCTTTGCCATACGGGAAGGCTGCGAGATTCGTTTCATCGAGTTGATGCCGATCGGTCCCGGGGCGGCCCTGTTCGCCGAAGGATTTCTGTCGTCTGCCGCCGTGCTCGAGGCGCTGTCCGGTCATTTCACGATTGAGCCGGCCCGGCCGGCTTTCGAAGGTTCCGCGCGACGATACCAGGCGACGGATACGGCGGGCCGGCGCGGCACGGTTGGTTTCATCTCCTCGTGCAGTGCGCCGTTTTGCGCCGGTTGCAACCGCCTGCGGATCACGGCCGACGGCCGCCTGCTCGGTTGCCTGGCCAGAGACGGCGGCATCTCCGTGCGCGAGCTACTGCGGGCCGGCGAACGGGATGCGGTTTGCCGGGTTGCGCGCGATATGCTCCTCGGCAAGACGGCGAACCGCGTGTTCGAGCAGCCGGCGGCCATGTCGTCCATCGGAGGATGAGGAAAGCGGACTGCGCATGCACACGGAACGCAAACCGGACAAGCGGACGCAATCGTTGACGCACGTGTCGGCATCGGGCCGAATCCGTATGGTAGATGTCGGCGGCAAGGCGGCGACCGAACGCACGGCGCGCGCCGAGGCGGTCGTGCGACTGGGCGCGCAGATCGCGGGACAACTCCGCGCAACGGGCGAAGTCGCCAAGGGCAATGTCCTCGAGACGGCGCGCCTCGCCGGCATCATGGCGGCGAAGCGAACGGCGGACCTGATCCCGCTGTGCCACCCGCTGACACTGAGCGTCGTGGAGGTTCGGGCCACACTGGCGGAAAAGACGCTTCGCTTGGAGTCGCTCGTGCGTTGTCGGGGCGTCACCGGCGTGGAAATGGAGGCCCTGACCGCCGTCGCCGTGGCGGCGCTGACGGTCTATGACATGTGCAAGGCGGCCGGCAAGGGGATGGTCATCGAGCGGGTGCGCCTGCTGGAAAAGACCGGCGGCAAATCGGGTCATTGGCACGTCGGTGAGGGATTCGCTCGCCCGGACACAAAGGCCGCAAGGAAAGGGCATCATGAGCGGGAGAATTGAAGCCATTTGCGTTAGTGAACGGAAGGGTGAACGGAAGACCGCCGTCTCCTCGGCGCAATTGCGCGAAAACTTCGGCATCGTGGGCGATGCGCACGCAGGACCGTGGCACCGCCAAGTCAGTTTGCTGGCGGCGGGAGATGTGCAGTCCATGCGCGACCAGGGTCTGCCCGATCTAAAGGCCGGCGATTTTGCTGAAAACATCGTCGTTTCGGGTCTCGCCCTCCATGAACTGGGGCTGGGTAGCCGCATCCGGCTGGGCCGGGAAGCGGAGCTGCGAATCACGCAGCTCGGCAAGGTCTGCCATGCCCGTTGCGCCATCTATCGGCAGACCGGCGACTGCATTATGCCGCGCTTGGGCTTGTTTACCCGTGTGACGAAAGGCGGAACGATCGCCGTGGGCGATAAGGTCGAGGTGCGGGAAGCGGTCCCGCGCTCGACGTTCCAATGCGTGGTGCTCACCATCAGCGACCGCTGTTCGCGCGGGCAAACGGAGGACACCGCCGGGCCCGCGGTTGCTGCGCGGCTGCGGTATGCTCTGGGTTGCCACGTGTACGCCCAGGAGATCCTTCCGGACGAACAGGACCAGATCGAAGCCCGTCTGAAACACTACGCCGACGGTCATACGATCGATCTCGTGCTCGCCGTCGGGGGAACCGGCTTTGCCCCGCGCGACGTCACGCCCGAGGCTGTGGCGGCCGTTGTCGAGCGCCGTACGTCCGGCTTGGACGAAGCCATGCGGCGGGCCTCGTCCGAGAAAACGCCCCATGCCATGCTCTCGCGCTCGCTATCGGGAATCCGCGGAAAGACCCTGATCATCAGCCTGCCGGGGTCGGTGCGCGCGGCCATAGAGAACCTGGACGTGATCCTCCCGGCCCTTCCCCATGGGCTGGCGAAGCTGCGCGGCGATCCGAGCGATTGTGGCCGTTCGGAGCCCGTTCCATGAACCGCTATCCCGCCTTTGGCCTCTGCGGCTACAGCGGATCCGGCAAGACCACGCTGATCGAGGCGCTGCTCCCCCGCCTGATCGAGCGCGGACTGAAAGTGGGCGTCATCAAGCAGGATGCACACGGCCTCGATCTGGATCGCGAAGGCAAGGATACCGACCGTCTGTTCAAAGCGGGCGGCGACGTCTTCATCCGTGATCGGACGCAAACGTTCGCGCGGCGTCACGGCGCTGCGGACGCGGACCTTCCCCGTCTGGTCGAGCACCTCGCGCCGTACTACGACCTGCTCCTCGTCGAGGGCCACAAGACTTCGCCGCTGCCGTTCAAGATCTGGCTCTGCACCGCAAACGACGATCTTCCCCCTCCCGAAGCGGTCGGCGTCCGGGAGATCTTGCGCTGGCATGCCGACCGCGAGCGCATCGCGCTGAACCTGCTCGATGACTGGCTACCGGAAATCTGGCTCTCCGCGCCCGTATATGCCGGTCTCTTGATCGGCGGCGGCAGTACGCGCATGGGGCGTCCGAAGCACTTGATCGAAGAACAGGGCGTCACCTGGCTCCACAAGACCGTGGAGGCGCTGCGTCCCCATGTGGAGCGCGTGGTTCTCCTGGGCCGCGGCGAGATTCCCGCGGACCTGCGCGGCCTGCCGGTGCTGCCCGATGTCGAGGACGCCGAGGGGCCTCTCCGCGGCATGCGCGCAGCCCTGCGCTGGGCGCCGCGTGCGGGATGGATCTTCACGGCGTGCGACCACCCCGATATTTCATCCGCGGCCGTCGCGTGGTTGCTCTCGCACCGGCGCCCCGGCGTATGGGCCGTCACACCTCGGCTGCACGACCGCCCGCATCCCGAGCCGCTGTTTGCCTACTACGATTTTCGCATGGGGCCCTTGCTGGAAATCGCCCGGCGTCCGCGCGACGTGGTCGGTTCGCGCTGCGTCGCCGCGCCGCCAGTGCCGGCGGCGCTGGCTCCGGCCTGGCGCAATTTCAACACGCCCGACGATCTGGATAGGGAACGAGGATGCCGATGAAGAATCTCGAGTGGCGGCGGCCGCTGGCCGCTGGTCTGATTGCGCTTTCGTCGGCGTTTCCGACGCGCGCAGCGGAGAAGCTGCTGGTCTTCGCCGGCGCGGCCGGCAAACCGCCCATCGAGGAGGCGGCCCGGCTCTACGAGGCGAAAACCGGCACGAAGGTGGAACTGGTGTTCGGCGGTTCAGGCTATGTGCTGTCGCAAATGAAACTGGCCCGGCAAGGCGATCTCTATTTACCCGGGTCCTCCGATTACATGGAAAAGGCCAAACGGGATGGCGACGTGTTCGCCGATACCGAGAAAGTGATCGTTTACCTTGTGCCGGCCATCAACGTGCAGAAGGGGAATCCGCTCAACATTCGCACGCTGAACGACCTTCTGCGCCCGGGCTTGAGAGTCGCCATCGCCAATCCCGAAGGCGTGTGCGTCGGGGCGTATGCGGTCGAGATCATCGAGGCGGAATTCACGCCGGAGGAAAAAGCCGCCTTTCGGCGCAACCTGGCCAACTATACGGAATCGTGCGAGAAGACGGCCACGGCCATTTCGCTCAAGATGGTTGACGCGGTGATCGGCTGGCGCGTCTTCGAGCATTGGGACCCGGCGCGCATCGAAACCGTGCCGCTGCGCAAGGAACAGGTTCCGCGTATCGGCTACATCCCCGTCGCCATTTCGAAATTCACGAAGGATCGCGCCGCCGCGCAGCGCTTCATTGATTTCCTGACCCGACCGGAAGGCCGCGCCATTTACGCCAGACACCACTACTTCACGTCGGCCGAAGACGCCGCCGCGTGGCTCGGTGCGGAGCGGCCGGTCGGCGGCGAATACGAAGTGCCCGCCGCCTGGATCAGAAAATAGCCGTATGACCCTGCGCCGGACAACCATTGCCGCCGCGTTGGCAGTCCTCGCCATCTATGGCGGATTGATCCTGTCCCTGGGATGGTTCCTCGACGGCGCCGCCGTGCGCGCGGCGGTGCAATCGGAGCGCACGCTGTTCGCTGTGCAGCTGTCGCTGGCGGCGGCGACGCTGGCGGCGCTGCTGGCGCTGCTGCTGGCCGCGCCCGCGGCGTATGCGCTGTCGCGTTACCGCTTTCGCGGCCGCGAACTGGCGGACACCGTGCTGGAAGTTCCCATGATCGTCTCCCCCGCCGCGCTGGGGGCGATGCTGCTGATCTTCTTCAACAATCCCCTGGGGGCGTGGATTCAAACGCATGCGGTGCAATTTGTGTTCGGTTTTGCCGGCATCGTGCTGGCCCAGTTCGTCACCGTGCTGGGCGTCGCCGTGCGGATGCTGAAGACCGCCTTCGACGAAGTGCCGGTCGAGCTGGAGACGGTCGCCCGCACGCTGGGCGCGACGCCGCGGCATGCGTGGCTCACGGTCACCCTGCCGATGGCGCGCCGGGGACTGATTGCCGCGTTTGTCCTGGCGTGGGCGAAGGCGCTGGGAGAATTTGGCGCAACGATCACGCTGGCGGGCACGATGGCGATGCGGACCGAGACCCTGCCGGTGGCGATCTTTATGCGGCTGGCCTCCGCCGATATCGAAGGCACGGTGGCGTTGATCTTCGTACTCGTGAGCATCGGTATGGCGGCGCTCTACGCCACGCGACGGCTGATCGGGAAGGGCGTTCATGCTTGAATTGAAATCGTTGACGGCAACCGCGGGCGCCTTCCGGCTTCGCGAGGTGAACCTCGCCGTTGACCGGGGCGAGTGCCATGCCGTGCTGGGCCCTTCCGGCTCGGGTAAGACCACCTTGTTGAACGCGGTGCTGGGCGTATTGCCCGCCGAAAGCGGCTGCATCCGCCTCGACGGGGCGGATATCACGGACTGGCCGATCGAACGGCGCGGGCTGGGTTACGTGCCTCAGCAGCTCGGACTGTTCCCGCATTTGACCGTGCGCGACAACCTCGCCTACAGCGCGCGCGCGCGAAAACTGCCTCGAGCGGAGTTTCAGCCGCAGGTGGACAAACTGGTCGAACAGACCGGAATCGGCGCGCTGCTGGACCGCCGACCGGCCACCTTGTCCGGCGGCGAGCGACGGCGCGTGGGGCTCGTGCGCGCATTCGCCGGCCGGCCGCGTCTCGTCTTGCTGGACGAACCCTTCACCGCGCTCAACGAAAGCCTGCGGCGCGAGTTCTGGTGGTTGCTGCACGAGTTGCGGCGCGAGTGGGGACTGACCGTGTTAATGGTCACGCATGACCTCGCGGAGGCTTATTTTCTCGCCGACCGGGTCACCGTGCTGCTGGACGGACGTGTCGTTCAGCAGGGCGAAAAGTCCGAGGTGTACGGACGGCCCGCCGCGCCCGAAGTGGCGCGCTTTCTGGGCGTGGAGACCCTGCAACCGGGACGGGTGATCGAGGTGCGCGACGGGCTGGCGACGGTCGCGGTCGGGACCGCGCGCCTCACGGCGCTGGCTCACGACGATCCGCCGCGGGAGGTGCTGGTCAGCATTCGCGGTGAGGAAGTCGTGCTGGAGCGTGACGGGCGGGCGCTCCGCAGCGCCCGCAACGCCTTACCTGCCCGCGTTGTAGCGGTGCGGAGCGGCAGTCCATTGCTCGGTGTGGAATTGGATGTCGGGTTTCCGCTGACAGCCCTGGTCACCCGTCCCGCGGGCGAGGAATTGAACCTGCGCCCCGGCGCAACGGTGACCGCGCTTGTCAAGGCGCCCGCCGTGCACCTGATCGCGCGCGGCAATATGACAAGCTGACGCGGAACGCGAAGACCGTTCACGATTACTTCACGCCGTCTGTTGACGCCCGAGGAATGCTTCCACCGGCTCCACGCACGCCATACCAGTAAACGCGAGCCCAACCTTGTAGCCGCGGGCGAACACCGCGGCTTTTCCTTGAAAAAGAAAAACCCCGGCGCCGCTTCCGGCGCCGGGGTGAATTCCTGCCCGCTACCGCGGGCCTACCTGAATCCGCTCAACCGCGCCGCGCGCGATAGCGGCGAATCGCCAGCACACCAACCCCCGCCAGAATCAGCCCCACGCCCGCAGGTTCGGGGATGACCTGGAGGTTGGTGACGACATTGCCGCCATTGAAGGACTGAGTGACAAATTCAGAGCTTGCAATCGGGCCGCCGATTACCGAGGTGATGCCAGCATACACCGTCCCGTTCTTGGGAACATTCGCAATGGATCCGCCATACGTAGTCGAAAAAGTGCTGAAGGGCATGTCCAACACGATGGCGTACGCATACTTGCCAATAAGTTGATCCCCTGCCTCGCTCATCAATACCGTCTCATATCGTCCGGCCCGTTCATTGGTGAGTGCTTTGTAGAAAACATCGTCACCAGACCCATAGCTATCCAAAAGTACAAGCGTACCGCCGGAAACGGAGGCAAACGCATCAATCGTAGTGTTGTCCGATATGAACGTAAGCACGGTTGCGCCGTCTACAGGAATATTCTGGGGTGGAGACTGGTTATCCTTCAGGCTGCCCGAGCCCGGCAGCCATTGAAAACTCGTCGCTGCGAACACCGAGCTGCCGAGCAGACTAATCCCACAGATAAGACACATCATTTTATTGGACTTCATGTGATCTCCAATTCGATTGCTGGGAAAGGGCTGAAGTTACAGGCTGTAGTTTTTCTGTTGTGTCCAAGAGGTTGAAGCGCCGCCACGCCGATACCAATATCCCTGGCCGGGCTGGAGTTTCAGTTCAACTTTATTACGGCCCTTGTACCAACCCGTATCTTCGGGGGTCTCTTCTTCCACATAGGTGTAGACCACGAAGCCTTCGTTTGGATCGAAAGCAATGATCTGGTCGGTGTCTGCTGGCGTAAATCCCCCAACCGTATTCACATCCGCTTCCGAGGGGAAGCCATAGCTGATGATCTGGAGGCCAAACGCCAAAGGAACGGTCACATCGGCGACCGGGGCCTCGCCTTTCAAGACAAGCTCAATGGCATTGGCGGATGAATTGCGAACCCAGAAACCCGCACCACGGGGCAAGGGCGTCGAGCCGGCCGGGGTGCGTCCCTTGAACCATCCCGTATCTTCAGGCTCATCTTCCACGATGTACGTGAACACCTCATAGCCGACGCCAAGGGTGAACATGATGACTTGTGAACTGTCCGGCAGTTTGTCCCCGAACACGCTATCCAGCGTCTGCACACCACCGCCGACCATCTCAAACGGCACTGACACCAGAGACAGACCCGCCGGAATTTCGACCTTGATGTACCCCACCACGTTGCTCGCCTGCGCGCCGGCCGCGAGCAGGGCGACCAGGGCCGTCGCGGCGATCGCGGTTCTGTATACTTTCGCGTTCATTGCATCCTCCGGTTTTTTGATCTTCGATCCTGAACGCCGCGCCGTGCGCGGGATCTCTCGACCCCGTCTATCCGCCCGACACGCGTCAGTCTTCAACACCTGCTTTCGCCCGACGCCGCCCGCTTCCGCCGGATGCGCCGTGCACGCGCAACACCGTAGAAAATACGCGTTATCCCGGCATAAGGCCGGCACGAGGAAACTGTTCGTATTCGATTAGAAACACTGTTCTTTTTGAACCTGAGTGGAGGCCCGGCCTGCTCAATCGAGCGCTGGACCTTCGCCTTCTACCCTGTACAATCTACCCCGCTTCACCGGCCGGTCAACTGCAATTTTTACGGGCGCGACAGGGCCTCGGCTGCAGCACGGACGTGTCGGCTACTCACTCGCGCACGGGGTCGCGCCCGGCTTCCGCGGGCCCGCGCGCCTCGGACGCGGGCGGCTCCTTTTTTGCGGACCGCTTGATGGCCTCCCGAATTTTTTCGAGCCTGCGCGCGTAATTGGAATCTTCCGGCGCCAGACGCACCGCGCGCCTCTGCGCGGCTTCCGCGTCGTCGGGCCGCTGCCGCGCCATGAGCGCTTCGGCGAGCGTGTCCCAATGCGAGGCCGCGTTCGGCTCCAACTCGACCGCTTCTCGCGCGAGCGCAACGGCTTCGACCGCGCGTCCGCGGCGGATCAGCACGTTGGCCAGATCGTTCAAGGCCCCGGCGGACCGCTCGGTTTCCAGACTGCGCCGCAGCGCGTTTTCGGCGGCAACCAGGTTGCCCTCGTGCAGCCGGATCGAACCGAGCACGTGATTGGCGAATGCGTGCGACGGCGCGACGGCGAGGATTTCCCGCACGCGATCGAGCGCGTCTTCGCGCCGCGCCTCCGCGACGTCGAGCCGCAACAGCAGCTCCAGCGGGGCCATTTCCCGCGGCGCGGCGCGGCGCGCCAGCACGAGCGCCTCCCGGGCGCGCGCCAACCCGCCGCGCAGGATCTCGAGCCGCGCCAATCCCAACAGCAGCGCGGGCGGCAGACTCGCGCGCGCGGCGTAGAGACGTTCCACCGCGCGGTCGCGCTCCCCGCTGTCGCCGGCTTCCGCCGCGAACGCGGCGAGCAGCGCCCAGGCAGACAGGTCATCGCTGTCGCGCCGCAGCAGGGCGCGGACCGCGCGGAAGGCCTCCTCGCGCCGGCCGCCGATCCAGTCGAGCCGCGCGCGCTCGAGCGCGACCGCGCCGGCCGGCGCGCCGGCGGCCGCTGCGCGGTCCAGCCGCCGCGCGGCTTCGGCCGCGTCCTTGCGCTGCAGCGCGGCGCGCGCCGCGGTGAGCCAGACGTCGGCATCGCCGGTGTCTTCGGCCAGCGAGAGCAATTCCGCCTCGCCCTCGTCAGCACGGCCGGCGCGCAGGTGTGTTTCGGCCAGTAAGAGCCGCATCGGGCTCCCCGACTCTCCCGCGCGCCGCCAGTCGGCCTGCGCGGCCGCCGCGTGGCCGGCCAACGCCCAGGCCATGCCGCGCCGGGCATAAACGTCGGGGCGGCGGATCTCGCCGAAAGCGCGGATCAGCGACCAGGCGTCCAGGCGGCCGCCGGTGCGCTGGAGCGACGCGGCGACGGCCTCGATGCGGGCAACGACGTCCGGCGGCGGCTCGCGCCCCTGCGTCCCGTGCAGCAGCGCCAGGTTCATCAAGGCGGAAAGGTTCTGCGGGTGGACGCGCAGGGCGGCCGCGTAGGCCTCGGCCGCCAGGTCGGGCATTCCCTCCTCCTCGAGCAGCGCGCCGGTGTTGTTGGCGGCGCGGCTGACGCGCGTCGCGACCCGCGCGTTCCAGACGGCGGTCATGAGCCACGGTTCCGAGCGTTCGACGAGGCCTTCGTACGTGCGCGCGAACTCCAGGTTGCGGCGGGCGACGGCTTCAAGGCCGGGGATCGGACCCTGCGACGCGCCGCGGACCAGCGGGCCGTCGGGCACGGCGCGGCGGCCGGCGGCGAGCCACGGGTCCGGGAAGCCGAGT
The DNA here is from genome assembly GCA_964386675.1 of uncultured Verrucomicrobiota bacterium. Lineage (GTDB taxonomy): Bacteria > Verrucomicrobiota > Kiritimatiellia > PWTM01 > PWTM01 > CALGXT01. Next base: position 44,325 of record CAYLTB010000003.1, on the reverse strand, counting down.
ACGGCGAGTTCGACGCCGCCCTGGGGTTCGCGGTTGAGCCATTCGTTGAGCAACGCGCCGATGCCGAGCCGGGCGCAATCGCGGAGCCGGACGTCGTTGAACCCCTCGGCCAGCCGGCGGCCGTAGGCCGGATCGCCGTCGAGCGCCGGCTGGATCGTTCGGACGCGGTGGCCGGCCTCGTGGAGCGCCACGGAGACGATCGTATCCTCGCGGTCCTCCAGCAGCAGCCAGTTGCGACCCTGGATGAACGCGGCCGCGTCGCGGGCGTACTCCGTATAGCGCTGGCGGGCCGCGGAGCGCATCAGGCGGGCGTTGAGCGGCGCCGCGGCGGCCAGCGCCAGCGCAAAGACCGTGGTGAGCGCCCGGCGAAGGAGCGCGAGCCCGGGCGGCTCGCCGTAGCGGTCGAGGCGGTGGCGCGCGCGGTGCAGGGGGCGCAGCCACGCGGCCAACCGGCCCCAGACAAAGGCGACCGCGGCGGCGGGCAGGGCCCGCGCATAAAGCAGCGGCACGGCAACCGCCGGCGCGAGCGCGTCGAGCAACAGCATGATGGTCGCGGTGACCGCGAGGGCGAAGCCGAGGAAACCGGCGCCTGGTCGGACGAACCAGACCTTTCGCATCAGGAAGGGAACCAGTCCGACGTACACGCACGGCGCCGCCGCCAGCGCCATGATCAGCAGCCAGCCGACTTGCGGCAGAACTTCGGCCAGCGCGCGCGCATAGGCGCGCGCCAGGTCGAGCGCAACCGCGCCCGTGCCGTCCAGTCCGCGCCAGGCCGCCACGGGCTGGCGCGCATACCAGACCGCGTAGAGCAGCAGCGGCAGCAGGCCGGCGAGCGCCGCCGGCGCAATCCGCAGGCAGAGCCGCAGATAGCGGTTCCAGTCCACGCGGTCCGGAAAGACTCCCTCGCGCGCCGGCGCGACGCGGCGTAACGCGACCACCGCCGCCGCGAGCAGCACCGGCAGGGTGAACAGCAGCGCCGCGGGATGCTCGACGACGGCCATGCCGTAGAGCGCTGCAAACGCGTATAACGGAGCGACGCGGTCGGCCCGCTCCGCGCGCACGAGCGAATTGAGGGCGGCCAGTATCAACAGCAGCGCCAGCGGCTCCGACGAGGCGCGCGTGGCGGTGAACCAGAATGGGAACGCGAAGGCCAGCGCGAACGCGGCAACCCACCCGCCGAGGCGGCGGGCGGCCGCGTCCTCGGGGCGCGCCGGCTCGATGGCGGGCAGCGACCGCACCAGCCGGCCCAGCAAAGCGACCGCGGCAGCGCCGCAGAGGGCGCTGAAGAGCGCCAGGCGCGCGCTAGCCGTCCCCAGCGGGATTGCGGCGACGAACCGCGCAAGCAAGGAGTAGAGGGGGTGCGTCAGCGGCGGGAACGGCTCTACGCCGGTCAGGGCGGCGACCCAGCCGGACGCCTCGCCGGGATAGGGTCCAAGGTATGCCGTCAGGCCGAACAGCAGCAGCGCGCCGAGGAACATCAGCGCGTCATCCGTCCGATGATGATCCCGCAGTCCCGGGAGTTCAGGCATTCTTCCGTATCCAAGCTCGACGATCCGTCGCCAAGACTCGACCGTCCACGCCACAGCGATCGTCTGCCTGGCAGCTTATCATTCTGCGACGGCGAGAGGTATGTTTGATTATGGTTAAAGCGGATAGCGGCGTCCGCCATCAAGGAGGCAGGGGAAGTAGAACCGGTGAAAGCGCCGCCTTGCCGGAGATCGAGACTGCCACTATCTTTCGCTGGTCCGCGATCCGAGCGGCGTCCCCGCCAGATCATCTTCGGACAAATTCGAGACGATCCGTATGCAGGACGACTACGAACTTCTCGACAGCGGCGGCGGGCGCAAGCTCGAGCGCTTCGGCCCATTCACCCTCGACCGGCCCTGCGCGCAGGCGGTCTGGCGCCCGCGGCGGACGCCGACCGCCTGGTCGGCGGCCACCGCGTTGTTCGAGCGCGAGGGCGGCAATCGCTGGCGGGGGCGCGAGACATTGCCGAAATCGTGGGTCATACGGATCGCCGATCTGCGGCTGAAGTTGGCGGCCACGGATTTCGGCCACATGGGCGTCTTCCCGGAGCAGCGCGCGAGCTGGGTCTGGATCGGACAACAGCTCGCGGGTGGCGCGCGCGGAGCCTCGCCGCCGCAGGTGCTGAACCTGTTCGCCTATTCCGGCGGGGCGACGCTGGCGGCGGCGAAAGCGGGCGCGGGGGTCTGCCACCTCGACGCCTCCCGCGGCATGGTGGCCTGGGCGCGCGAGAACGCGGCGCTCAACGGATTGGAGACGCATCCGATCCGCTGGATCGTGGAGGACTGCCACAAGTTTTTGCACCGCGAGATCCGGCGCGGGCGGCGTTACGACGCGATCATCCTCGATCCGCCGACCTTCGGCCGCGGTCAGGCCGGCGAGCTCTACAAGATCGAGTCGGACCTGCCGGAAACGTTGGAGCTGTGCCGGAAGCTGCTCGGCGACGCGCCGCGCTTCGTGCTGTTGAGCGCGCACACGCCGGGTTTTTCGCCGCAGGTGCTCCATAACCTGCTCGCGCAGGCGATGACCGGCGCGCACGGCGCGACCGAGTGCGGCGAGATGCTGCTGACCGGCGGACCGGACACGTTGCCGTTGCCGAGCGGCGCCTATGCGCGCTGGACGGCGAACTCGGCTTGATCCTTCCGAACGGGGCCGAAATCTGGCGGCCATTCAGGTTCCTCTCGCATCGAAGAAGCCGCGCGAGTGGGAACGGTTATGCCCGCCCCTCGCGCCCCCTTTCAACTCCGTCATGGAAGACGGGGTTGCGCGACGCCGTCGCACAGCCCAAGGCGTTTCCCAGGGATTCATCGCGGGCTCGAAACTCCTTCCCGTTTTACTGATCGTCTCGAAATTGCCTGAACATGATCTGGTAGGGACGCCTCTCCGAGGCGTCCGCAGACGGCAGAGACTGCCGTCCCTACCCGTAAGGATCATGTCGTGACAATTATGAGGGCGAGGCGATCCGGCGGCTGCCGGCGGCGAATGAGGTCCCTACCCGTAAGGATCATGTCGTGACAATTATGAGAACACTAGTACATTCTTCCGATCTGCTCAGTTCATCAGCATCCGCACCGCGATCTCAAACGCCCGCACCTTGATCTGGTGTCCGTCCCCGAACCAGATGCGGTCCAGTTGCGCCGCCGGCCGCCGGCCGCGGCTCTTCGGGGGGCGCGCGTGGTCCACGAACGCGGTCACAGCGTTGTAGGCGGCCCAGAGATTGCGGCCTGCGATACGGCTGTGCGGGCCTTTGCGGTAGAGCATTTCGCTGGCGCGGCGGCTCCAGAAGGCGGCGTTCCGGTGACGCCTCCAATCATCCGCTTTGCGGGCGTCGTCCGGTGGCGGCGGATCGGGAAACGTCGCCGCGAGATACGCCGAGAGCGAGACTTCTTCCAGTGATCGGTCCAACATCTGACGGAAATGCCGAGCAATCTCCGCGTACTGCGCCTCGATCCGTTCGCGCATCTCGTCGGCCGCGGCGTCCAGCCGCCGGAACAGCCGCGCATCGTGCCGGATGCCCAGGGTCTCCTCCGCGCTACGTAGCGCCATCGTGAGCGTGTTCTGGCACACGACGCGGATTGGCGTGAACAAGACCTGCACCGCGCCATGCCCGTCATGCCGATTCGAGAGCAACAGGTAGCGTTTCACGAGGTCGCCCCGCCAGACCTCCAGATCATCCCGGAGCTTGGCGAGAACCCAAATCCGCTCGCCCTTGCCGAGGGCGCCGGCGGTCTCGTAGGTGGCATAGCCCGACTTCACCAGCGGATCGAAGAACGAGAAGGCGTCCTTGTTCTGCAGAATCTCGTACTCCGCCGTCACGATCCCGAAGAGCGGCCGCTCCCTGTTGGGCCAGCGGGCGCCGGGCATCAGCGCGTATCGGTTCAGCAAGGGATTGGATGCCTCGGTGTCCGGCGAGTGGAACAGCGGCGTCTTGGCCACCTCCCAATCCTGCTGGGCCGCCCGGATCGCCTCTGCCGCGGTCGGCGGATTGTTCAGGCGTTCGCCCAGTCCGTGCCAGGGCGTTTCGTCCACGTAGAACATCGCGTCAGAGCCGTCATCGAAATGCAATAGATCATGTGCCATGGCCGATTCCTCCGGTCGTCAACTGTTGACTGTTCAGCCGTCACTGCTCACTGTCCCCAACAGCCTTCCCCCTCCGCGCTTTCTCGCGCCTCCGCGGCGCATCCTTCGCCTCCGCTCGCAACAGCCACGTCTTCCATCTCCGGTACCCCGCCATCCGACGCTCGTCCCGTGCCGTGATCCGGCGCAGGCGCCGCACATCGAGGTTGTCTTCAAAGTCCGCTAACTTGATCCGCCGCGCCGCCGGATCGGCCGCGATACGGGTGTAGTAGTCGCATTTGCCCTGCCCAGGCCGGCGGGTGAGGAGGCCGACCCGCCGAACGGCCTGCTCGGGTATCCCCTCGGCCCGGAGGGCGTCGAGGGTCATCGGAGAATCCTCGACCACATCGTGCAGAACGGCCGCCGTCTGTTCGATGGGATGTTTGAACGCCATCATCACACGCAATGGGTGGAGGATATACGGACTGCCGGCCTTGTCCTTCTGCCCCGCGTGGGCCTGCACCGCGATCATGATGGCCACGTCCAGCGGCTCCCGTTTTGCCCGTGCTATGCGAACCTCCCGCTCCTTACGATTTCCGTTGCGAATCGCGGTCATATGCCGTTCCCAGCCCTTTCTCTTTTCGCGCCTTTCCCAATACCGCCCTTCCGAAACATTTTTGAAAATACTGCTTGCACCAATGAATATCGTATAGTATACAGTATTCATGCGTCAAGCACCATTCGGCAAATATCTTCGGCGGATCCGGGAAGCCCGACAGCGGAGCGACACCTCCTTCTCCGTGCGCGGATTCGCGCAGAAGGTCGGCGTCGCGGCGTGTTACATCAGCAAAGTCGAGCGGGGGGATGTCGGGCCGCCCTCTGAGGCGACGATCCGGCGGATGGCCGATGTGCTCGGGGAAGATCGCGACGTGATGCTCGCGCTGGCGGGCAAGATCTCATCGGACCTGCGGGAGGCCATTGTCCGCAAGCCCCGCCTCTTCGCGATGCTGATCCGCCAATTGAAGGATGCCCCCGACGAACAGATCGAACGCGTCGTCCGGGAGGCCGGCGCGGAGTTCAGCACCGGGGAGGATGCGACTTGAATTTCGCCCACACCCCAGTAACTCCCTACTCCACGCCGTTGGCTTCATTGCCGGACTTTGTCGCCCACATGGCTGCGCTGGATCGCCCGGTTATTCTGCTTGAAGGAACGCGCAACCTACCGTCGGCGGACCGGCCCTCGCTCGTCGCTCTCGGGCAACTGCTGGCGGAACGGCTGCCGGATGCGGTCTTCCGCACCGGCGGTGCGGACGGCGCCGACGATGCCTTCGCCGAGGGCGTCCGCGGATTGGATCCTCGCCGGATCGAATACGTGTTGCCCCGATCGAGTCATCGCTGCGGAACACGTCACGCGTCTTCGCCGATCTATTCGTTGGAGGCCGTGGACGATTCGCACCTGCGGGCGATCGCGGACCACACGGCGGCGGCGAGTCCGGACTACCGCCGCTTGACCGACTACTTCATCCACGAGCGGCGCGATGGCGCGTCCGCGGCGAAGACCCGCTACCTGCTGCGCGATACGCTGAAGGTGGTGGGCGCGCCGGCGCTCGGTCTGAGGCCGGCCGCCGCCGGCATCTTCTACGTCAACGCCGATGACCCTTTCGCCGGCGGTACTGGCCACACGGTCCGCGTCTGCATGTCCGCCGGCATCCCGTATGTCTTCCAACACCGCTGGCGGGGCTGGCTGGGCCCGCCGGTCGGAGCCGACCATGCCGGATGAGATCGAGCGGAAGTACCGGGTTCGCGGCGACGGCTGGCGCAAGACCGCGCGCGGACGGACCCTTTTCGACCAGGCGTACCTGTCGGACGATCCTGAGAAGATCGTCCGCGTCCGGATCGCGGGCCGTCGCGCGTGGCTGACGATCAAGGGGAGGAAGTCGGGCAACACGGCGCCGGAGTACGAGTACGCGATCCCGGTACGCGACGCGCGTGACATGCTTCAGCGGCTTCCGCTGGCCGGACGGCTTCGCAAGTACCGCTGGCGCGTCCGGCACGAGGGCTGGACCTGGGAGGTGGACGAGTTCCTCGACGACAACGCGGGGCTGATCCTCGCGGAAGTCGAACTCGAGAGCGACCGCGACCGGCCGCCGCTGCCCGATTGGATCGGCCGCGAGGTCACGCGCAACCCGCGCTACGCAAGCAGTTATTTGGCACGACCTACACCCCGATCCGGGTCGTAAACCAAGCTCGCCCGCGAATGCGGCCGCCGCCGCGCCGCCGAGATGCCCACTCACATCTTCACGTCGGGCTCATCGACTGCCGGGTCTACGACACCCCGCCGCCACACGGCACCGGCTACGGCATTCTCGCGCCGAAAGCCCCCTGCGGGTGGGCGCTTTGTTCGCTCAACACGCGCCACCTTCTCGATAACGGTCCGAAGTTCCTGCTCTGTATCTCGCGTCGCACCCGGCGTATCCCGGGCAAGACCGCCGTGTTCTGATGCAGTACGGCTTTCTGATGATTCGGGTTCAGCGGAGGATCCGCCCGCCGGCGCGCGATTGTTTGTTCTTCAGCCTTCGGGCGTTCCCCGGGTTGCACCGGCATTTTGAAAAAGTCGAACCGATAAAAAACAGTGCACGACGGCCTCCGATATCGTGTCCTTGCAAAGCCATGACATGAAGCGTGAAACGTGATATGGCTGAACGAGATCGTGGCCCTGCCCAGGTCAGCGCGGGCACGGTCCGACGGCGGGCTGGTTATGGCGCTGCCGGGCCATGGAGATTTACGAGCGGGTTTGGGCGGGCAAGGCGGCGGTGAAACCGACGCAACAACGCAAGGCAGGAGCATGAAGCTCGCTCGGCCCAACACAATGGTGAACTTCCGTTGGGGCATTGCGGATGCTGTCCCGCGAGACGTTTTCGGCCGGGGGCATGTACGGCAGAGCGCTCCTGCCCCTGACCGCGATCGGGCGGTTTGACGCCCCGCTTGAACCGACGAAGGACGCCGTGCCATGGATGGAGGAACGCCGCGACCGGGCAAAGATTACTTCAGCGACGCCATCCCGAACGCCCCGGCGCACTCCGATAAGAAGGCCTTGAGATAACGGCTCTGCGCAAGAGCCCCGCATGGGACACGAACACATCAGCATTCTTCCGAACTTCCTGTTGCTGGATCTCGAAACCACGCCACAGGGAAAAGTCCTCAAGATAGGCGCTGTTCTCGGAGCGCGGGCGTTTCTACGCAATGGCCGGTTCGATGCGCGCGAGGCTGTAGCGTCGTTGGATCGCTTCGCGGCGCATGCGGATGGCGTGGCCGGGCACAACCTGCTCCTGCACGATCTGCCCGTCTTGTCCGAATTCGCACCCGCCGCGAGGTTGTTACGGTTGCCGGTGGCGGACACGCTATTCCTTTCGCCCATCTGTTTTCCCGAGAATCCCTATCACCGGCTGGTAAAGGACTACAAGCTGGTCACGGAGTCGCTAAACGATCCGGTCGCCGACGCGCGGCTGGCCGGCACATTGCTGGCCGACGAAATCGCATCGCTGCGCGGCATGGCGCAGGCCGCGCCGGACGTGTTCCGCGGTCTGCGATTCCTGCTGTGTTCAGAAGTGGGCGCCGACGCGCGGCTGGCCCGGGGCATGCAGCGCGTGTTTGCCGCCGCAAACGGCCCGGACGCCCCGACGGAGGCGGAAGGCCGGGAACTGCTTACGGCCCTGATGGGTCAGTGGGCGTGCCGAACCGCCGCCCGTTTTCTTTCGGAAATCGATTTCGGCAGCGCCGAGGCGCGCTGGGCGCTGGCCTACGCGTTGACCTGGATGCGCGTCTCCGGCGCCGATTCCGTGCTCCCGGCCTGGGTGCGCCTTCACAATCGGTTGCTGGTGCGCCTCCTGTCGCGGCTGCGGGACGTTCCTTGCGACGATCCGGCCTGCGCGTATTGCCGCTCCATTCACGACCCCGAGCAGCAACTGAAGCGGTTTTTCGGATTCGACGGGTTTCGGCCCACTCCGACGGATGCCGAGGGCGGCAGCCTGCAACGGCGAATCGTCGTGGCCGGTCTGCGCAACGAGTCGCATCTGGCGATCATGCCGACGGGCGGCGGAAAATCGTTATGTTTCCAGCTTCCCGCGCTGGTGCGCAGTCTGCGGCGCGGGCAGTTGACGATCGTCGTTTCGCCCCTGCAGGCGCTGATGAAGGACCAGGTGGACGGGCTGGTTCGGCGGACGGGCATGCACAACGCAGCCGCGCTCTACGGCCTCCTGACCCAGCCCGAGCGCGCCGAAGTGCTGCGCGGGGTGCGCCTGGGCGGCGTTGCCTTGTTGTATGTGGCGCCCGAGCAGTTGCGCAGCCGCTCGTTTCGCAATGCGATTCTCCAGCGCGAGATCGGGTGCTGGGTGCTGGATGAGGCGCACTGTCTGTCGAAATGGGGCCACGACTTCCGGCCGGACTACCTGTATGTCGGACGGTTCATCCGGGAATTGGCGAAAGCGCAGGGGGGCGCGCTGCCGCCCATTGCGTGCTTCACGGCGACCGCCAAGAAGGATGTCATCGCCGAGATTGTCGAATATTTCCGGCGCGAGACGGGCATGGAACTGATCCGCTATGAGGGCGGCGTCGAACGCGACAATCTTCATTTCGAGGTGCAGACCGTGGCCGGCTTCGCGAAGCTTCCGCGCGTGGACGATCTGCTGCGCACGCGGCTTTCGCCGAATGGCAGCGGCAGCGCTGTGGTGTTCCGCGCGACCCGACAGGCGGCGGAGGAAACGGCGGAATTCCTCCGCGGGCGCGGATGGGCGGCGGAGCGATTCCATGCCGGCCTGCCGATCCCGGAAAAGAAGCGCATTCAAAACGCCTTCCTCGCCGGCGAAATCCGCGTCATGTGCGCGACCAACGCGTTCGGGATGGGGATCGACAAGGACGATGTCCGCCTCGTCATTCACGGCGACACTCCCAGCTCGCTGGAAAACTACCTCCAGGAGGCCGGCCGCGCCGGCCGGGATCGAAAGCCCGCCGACTGCATCCTGCTCTACGACGAGGAGGACTGCGAAAAGCAGTTTCGGATGGGCGCCCTCTCCGAACTGAGCCGGCGGGACATCCAGCAGATTCTCCGGGGACTCCGCAAGGCGGCACAGATGCAGCATTCCGACGAAATCGTCATCACCACCGGCGAGCTCCTTCGGGATGAAGACGTGGATACCAGTTTTGACCCGGCAGACCGAGCGGCCGACACCAAAGTGCGCGCCGCCGTCTCCTGGCTGGAACGCGCGGGGTTCATTGAGCGGAACGAGAACCGCACCAACGTCATTCAGGCGCGCTTGCTCGTCAAATCCGTCGAAGAGGCGAAAGCCCATCTGGCCGAGCTCAACCTCTCCGAGCGGGAGGTCGGCCTGTGGCTCGCGATCGTGCGCGAAATGCTGAATGCCGAAACGACCGACCTGCTGTCGGTGGACGACATCGCCGCCCTGCCGGAGTTTCAGCGCTGGCTGAAATCCGCTCAAACCGATGTCCCGGAACCGGCGGTCCGCGAGGGCCGGAGCCAGGAATACGTGAGCGCCAAAGTGCTCAAGATTCTGGAGGCCATGACGACCACGGGCGTGCTCCAGAAGGACACACTGCTGACGGCGTTTGTCCGATACAAAGTGTCGGACCATTCGGGGGTCCGGCTCCGGCGGGTGCTGGCCGCCGACCGCGCGTTCGTGCAACTGCTCAGCGAGCAGGCGCCCGACCCCGAAGGCTGGATGCCGCTCAACCTGCGTTTCGTCAACGACGCGCTGCTCGCGCGCGACGTGGAATGTTCGATGGAAATGCTGCGGCAACTGCTGCGCAGCCTCTCCGAGGACGGGCGCGGCTTCGCCGGGCAGGCGGGCAGCATCGAATTGCGCCACGTGGGCCGGGACGTTTATCGCGTTCGGGTCCGTCGGGAGTGGGCGCAGATATCGGAGCTCGCGGAACGGCGCCGCCGCATCGCGGAACGACTGTTGGAAGAGTTGCTGCGCAACGTCCCGCCCGACACGGCGCCGCGCGCGGACCTGCTGGTGGAATTCACGTTCGAAGCCCTGGGAAAAGCGCTGCAACGCGACCTGATCCTGCGCTCCGAAATCCGCGACGTGCAGGCGGCCATCGAGCGCGGGCTCATGTTCCTGCACGAGCAGAATGTCATCATCCTGCAAAAGGGGCTCGCCGTTTTCCGTTCCGCCATGACGATCCGGATGCTGCCGGAAGCGGGCGGCCAGAAATACACCGCGGAGCACTACGACGCCTTGCAGCACCATTATCGCGAGCGCGTTTTCCAGGTGCACGTGATGAACGAGTACGCCCGGTACGGCCTGCAGAAAATCAAGGCCGCGATCGAATTGGTGGTCGCCTATTTCACGATGGAAAAAGAAGCGTTCATCCGGCGCTTCTTCAGCGGTTCCCGCGAGCTGCTCGAGCGGGCCACGACCGCGCGTTCCTACCGCGCCATCGTGGATTCCCTCGGCAACCGCGACCAGATGCGCATCGTCACGCGGCCCATCGGCAGAAACCTGCTGATTCTGGCCGGCCCGGGCGCGGGGAAGACGCGGACCGTCGTACACCGGTGCGCGTATTTACTGCGCGTCAAACGGGTGCACCCGCGCGCCATTCTGGTGTGCTGCTTCAACCACCACGCCGCCCTCGAACTGCGCAAGCGGCTCGCCAATCTGGTCGGATCGGATGCCCTCGGGGTGATGGTCCAGACCTATCACGGGCTGGCCTTGCGGATTCTGGGACTCTCTTGCCGGGGGCTGACCGAGCGAGGCGAAAAAGAACCCGACTTCGACCGGCTGATCGCGGATGCGGTTGTCGTGCTGCGCGGCGAGCAGACTGTTCCCGGCGTCGAGCCCGATGGGGTGCGCGATCGGCTGTTGGCCGGGTTCGAACACATCTTGGTGGACGAATACCAGGATATTGACGAACCCCAATACGAGATGATCAGCGCGATCGCCGGTCGAACCAGCAAAGACGATGAGCGCAAGCTCTCCATTCTGGCGGTCGGCGATGACGATCAGAGCATCTACGGCTTCCGCGGCGCGAATGTCCGCTTCATTCGGCGCTTTCAGGAGGACTACGATGCGGACGTAGCGCGGTTGGTCGAAAACTATCGCTCCACGCGGTGCATCATCGAAGCGGCGAACCGGCTGATCGCGCACAACCGCGATCGCATGAAGACCGGCCAGCCGATTCGCATAGATCAGGGTCGCGGACTGCTGCCTCCCGGCGGGGTCTTCGGCGAAAAAGACCCTTTGACCCGCGGTCGTGTCGCCCTGGTCGAGGTGGGCGACATTCAGGGGCAGGCCGCCGCTGTGGTGCGCGAAATTCAGCGACTGCGCTCGCTCGGCGCCGCCGGCTGGGAGGATATCGCCGTGCTGTCCCGCACGCGGCGCGATCTCGCGTTCGTACGGGCGGCGGCGGAGGCTGAAGGCATCCCGGTCGCCTGGCCGCTGGATCGGGGCCGGATTCCGCCTTTGCACCGAATACGCGAGGTCGTCCGAGCCCTGGATTTGCTGGCGGGCGCCGGTGTGGCGGCGGCGCGCGCATCGGAACTGATGGTTCGACTGGGTTTCTCGAGCGATGTACTGCCGGCCAACCCCTGGGCGGCCATGGTGCGGGACATCCTGAAAGACTGGACCGCGGAAACTGCCGACGAACCAGCGCCGATCAGCGCTTTCGTCGAGTATCTGTATGAATCGCTGGCCCAACGCCGCCGCGACGAGGCCTTTGGCGCCGGTGTGGTTTTGAATACGATCCATGGCGCGAAAGGAAAGGAGTATGCGCACGTCCTGCTTTGCGGCGACTGGTCCGGGGCATCGCCCGCGCAGATGGAAGAGGAGCGACGGGTGTTCTATGTCGGCATGACCCGCGCACAGCATACGCTGGCGATTTTCAACCGGATGGACAAGCGGAACCCATTTCTCGCGGAGCTGGTCGGGCCGTGTTTCGCCAGCCGCCGCGAAGGAGCGGGGGCTGCGGCGGCTCATCGGAAGGATCGCGACTACGACTTGCTGGGGCTGGAGGACCTGTTCATGGACTTCGCCGGCCGGCGTCCGATAGGCGATCCGGTCCATGCCGCATTGACGGCGCTCCAGCCGGGTGATGTCCTGAGCCTGCGCGCGAAGGGAGATCGGCCCTCGCTGGTCTCGCCGCAAGGCGCGATCGTCGCGCAATTCTCCAACAGCGCGGCGGAATGCTGGCGGCAACGCCTTGAAGAAATCGAGCAAATCCGCGTCGTCTGCATGCAGGTCCGATATCGCACCGACTGCAAGGAAGCCCCATTTCAAGAACGGCTGTTAGCGGATCGCTGGGAAATACCGATCTGCGAAATGGTCATCTCCTGCGGAAGTCCATGAGACCGCTCCGTCCATCCGGCGGTCCCGATTTAGCAGCCGTAATCCCAGACCTTTCAGTGGCCTCGCTTTGGAACATCACTGTGCCCGTGCAGTGGAAGACGAGGGGCGCACAAAAATTGAAATAACGAACAGGGGGCGTACATGGGCGGACGGGGCCGGCTATGGATTATGTTCACGGGCAAGCAACTCACAACTGGCTGCGATGCGTGCTCGGCGCCGGCGAGGTTTCTGGAGCGAATTCGACCGCTGATCCCCTGTTCGGATGTTCGTTGTTCGTCGTTCCCAGCCGCGGCGGATCCGCAACAATGCGCCCAGCACGGGGACCGCTGATGCTGTTGCACTCCTTCGAAACAAACGACGCCCTCCGCTTGCGAAACGCCCGACCTCCGCTTACCTTGCCGTCCATGACTCCGTCGGCCGCCCAGCGCCGGCCGCGGCTCGGACTCTGCAGCCAGTTCGTCCGCGCGCCGATTCGTTTTTTGACCACAACCGCCGCCGCGCTTGGGCGGCTGCCGCGGCGGCGGCAGCTCGAACGCCTCGCGAAAATCTGCGCCGCCAACGCCGACGCGTTGTTGGAGGCGCTGCGCTATTGCGTGGCGCACGACATCGGCTCCTTCCGTATTCTCAGTCCGATCCTGCCGCTCAAGACGCATCCGAAGGTCGGCTACCGGATCGAGGATCTGCCAGGCGTTGATGCCATCGTTGCGGCGTTCCGCCGCAGCGGCGCATTCGCGCGCGATCACGATATCCGCACCGGATTTCACCCCGACCCGTTCGTCGTGCTCAACTCGCCGGAGACTGACATCGTGCGGCGCGCCGTAGCCGACATCGAATCGCAGGCGGAGATCGCCGAATGGGTCAACGCCGACACGATCAACATCCATGGCGGCGGCGCGTACGGCGACAGGCCCGCGGCGCTCGGGCGCTTTGTCCGCAACGTTGAACGGCTCTCTGAACGTGCCCGTGCGCGCTTGACCGTCGAAAACGATGACCGCGTTTTCACCCCCGCCGACCTGTTGCCCGTCTGTCGCGCCGCCGAGTTGCCGCTGGTCTATGACGCGCATCATCACCGCTGTCTGCCGGACGGGATGAGCGTGGAAGAGGCCACGGCGGCGGCGGTGACGACGTGGAACCGCGAGCCGCTGTTTCACCTCTCCAGCCCGATCGCCGGATGGCGCGGCCCGGACCCGCGCCGTCACCACGACTATATTGATCCCCGCGACTTCCCCGCCGCCTGGCGCAACCGCCCGATCACGGTCGAGCTGGAAGCCAAGGCCAAAGAGCTCGCCGTCGAGCGGCTTCGGCGCGCGCTGGCCCGGGAGCGACCCTGAGCGCCGCGCCCCATCGCGTACTGCTCACCGGCGCCACCGGCTATGTCGGCGGCCGGCTGGCGCCCCGGTTGCTGGCGGCCGGTCACGCGGTGCGCTGTCTCGCGCGTGAGCCGGCCCGGCCGCGGGACCGCCCCTGGGCCGGCCGGGTGGACGTAGTGGCGGGCGATGTGCTCGATCCCGAATCTCTGGCCCCGGCGCTGCGGGATATCGAAACGGTGTATTACCTCGTCCACAGCCTCGGCGGCGGCCCGGATTTCACCGAGCGCGATCCGCTCGCCGCCCGCCATCTCGGACGTGCGGCCAAGGCCGCGGGCGTCCGCCGCATCGTCTATCTCGGCGGACTCGGCGATCCGACCGACAACCTCTCGCCGCACCTTCGCTCGCGGCAGGAAACCGGCGCGGCCTTGCGCGAGGCCGGGGTGCCGGTGACTGAATTTCGCGCGGCCGTGATCGTCGGATCGGGCAGCCTTTCGTTCGAGATGATCCGCTATCTCACCGAGCGCATCCCCGTGATGATCTGTCCCCGCTGGGTCTTCACGCGCACCCAACCGATCGCGATCGGCGATGTGCTCGAGTATCTGGTCGCCGCGCTCGATCGGCCGGAGAGCGCGGGCCGCACGCTGGAAATCGGCGGCGACGAGGTGTTGACCTATGCGGACATGATGCTGGGCTATGCCCGGGCGCGGGGACTGCGGCGGCGGATGCTGGCCGTGCCGGTGCTCACGCCCCGCCTGTCGTCCTACTGGGTGCACCTGGTCACGCCGATTCCGTCGAAGATCGCGCAGCCGCTCATCCGCGGCCTCAGCAATGATACAGTTGTGCGGGATCCCTCCGCCCGACGACTTTTCCCGGAAATCCGTCCCGTGAATTATGCGACGGCCGTTCGCCGTGCGCTCGACGAGTTGGAGGCGCGGACCGTGGAATCATCCTGGACGGATGCGCTTATCTCCAGCCAGGTCGCCCGGGCTCCGTACACATTGGTCAACCGCGAGGGCCTTATCGTCGAACGCCGGGAATGCTCGGTAAAAAACGCTCCGGCGGCAGTGTATCGTGTCTTCGCGGGGCTGGGCAGCGAGCGCGGCTGGCTCTATTGGGATACCGCGTGGCGTGCGCGGCGCGCTGGACCGGCTGTTCGGCGGCGTGGGCCTGCGCCGCGGTCGGCGTGATCCGGACGCGCTGCGCGCCGGCGATGCGCTCGACTTCTGGCGCGTCGAAGCCGTGGAGCCGGGCCGGCGGGTGCTGCTGCGCGCCGAGATGCGGCTCCCCGGCCGCGCCTGGCTGGAATTTCGGGCCGATCCGGCCGCGGAGGGCGGCACGAAGCTGGTGCAGACGGCGCTCTTCCAGCCCAAGGGTCTGGCGGGCCTGCTCTACTGGTACGCGCTCTATCTCCCGCACCGCTTCATCTTCCGCGGCCTCCTGCGCTGCATCGCTGAGCGCGCTGGAGGCACTCCCTCGGAGGGGTCGGCGGAAAAAGTCGCCGGAAGTCGGTAGCCGCCGTCAGGAGTCAGGCGCACCCTCCACGCGACAACGCATTGATCTCCTCCGCGCAGATGAAGTCGTTTTCGGAGATGCCGCCGATGGCGTGCGTCGAGTAGCGAACGGTGCAGGTCCGATAGCCGAACTCGATCTCGGGGTGATGATCCTCTCGGATCGCGATGCGCGCGACGGCGTTCACGAAGGCGAGGGTTTCGTCATAGTTCTTGAACCGGAACGTCCGCCGGATCTCGCCGTCCGCATATTCCCAGCCCTCCACGGAGGATAGGCGCGCGGCGATTTCCTCCGGCGTCATCGGCCGCACACCCCCTTCGCACGGTCGGCACCTGCGGCCTTGTGCCGGTGTTGGACAGCTTGCATTCGACTTCATAAAGCCCACACGGATTGTTCACCGAGGATAAACATACCATATGAATCCGGTGTTGGAGGCGCTGCGGCATGCCGTGCGGATCTTGAAGATAGCCGCCTGTTGGCACCTTACCCTTCGACCCCGCGCCCCCCCCCCGCGCGCCGCGCCGCCAACGGTTCGTTGAAGACCTCCCCCTGCCGTGTGTAGTTCGGAATGAGCAGGAACAGGCCCGTCGAGTCGGAATAGGACTCCCCCCGCACCCCTCGTCGCGCCAGCCACGCGCGGTCGGGGCGCTGTCGCGCCCATGCGCCCATGCGAAAGCGGCCGCTGCTGGTGATGGTCGGGACGGCCCGCTGCCGTCCGATGCGTACCGACACCCAGGCCCATCGCAGTCCCGGCCCCGGCTCGGCTTCAGCGCGTCGCGACAAACTGGGGTGTTGACATTGCTTCATTATGAGCATATGTTCATAACCGCACATTGCGAAAGAAAGGATTTCGACGATGCCAAGACCCTGTTGTGTGCGGCATGTCACTGGCCTACCGGACGTCAATTTCTTCAAACCGGCGGGCATTCCTATGCACGCCCTCGAAGTCGTCATACTCACCTTGGATGAACTTGAAGCCTTGCGGCTGGCCGATCTTGACGGTCTCTATCAGGAGACGGCCGCAGAACAGATGAAGATTTCCCGCCCGACCTTCGCGCGCATCGTGGAGCAAGCGCGGCGGAAAACGGCAGATGCCTTGATTCACGGCAAGGCGCTCCGTCTGGAAGGTGGAACCGTGACCCTAAAGGGAGAGGAAGATATGCCCAACAGAGACGGAACAGGACCGATCGGAAGTGCAATGGGGCAAGGGCGCGGCCCTTGCGGTTGCGGTCAACGGCGCCAAGGGCGGGGCGGGCGCGGTGCCGGACCGGGCGGCGGCCGGCACGGAATGAGGCGCGGTGCCGCAACAACGGGCGTCCCTGAACCCGCAAACGAACCGGCAGGGCAAGACGATGCGAAGAAAGGGGAAAAGGAGAAATGAAAGTCTGTATTCCGGTTTCTGAATATCGCGGACTCGAAAGTCCGGTGTACGGTCACTTCGGGTCCGCCGCCTGTTTTGCCCTGGTGAACACTGACACAATGACGGTTGAACGTCTGTCCAACCGTGACCGCGCGCATGTTCACGGCGCGTGCAGTCCCGTAAAGGCGCTCGCGGGTGTAAAACCCGACGCAATTCTTGTGGGCGGAATCGGAACCGGCGCTTTGATCGAACTCCGACAGGCGGGCATCACGGTTTGCCGTGCCCCGTTGGGGACGGTCGCCGATGCCGTCCGCCTGTTCAAGGCCGGCGAACTTGAAGAACTCCATGCCGAAGCGACCTGCGCCGGCCATACGGGACAGTCCGCATGTCATGGCCAACACTGAAACCCATCGGCGTCATTCACTCGCCGTTCCGGGACGCGCCGGGAACACCCATTCAACCATCCTTTGCCGCCGATGCGACGGGGACGGTTGAAGTGTTCCCAGACTGGGCCGACGGTCTGCGCGACTTGGCGGAGTTTGAACGAGTCTGGCTGCTGTACTGGTTTGACCGTTCCGGCCCGGCCCGGCTCCGTGTTGTCCCGTTTCGCGACACGGTTGAACGCGGTGTCTTTGCCACACGCGCGCCCTGCCGCCCGAACCCCATCGGGCTTTCATGCGTGCGCCTTGTGTCACTCGTGGCGAACGTGTTGACGGTGGCCGGCGTGGACATCCTCGACGGTACGCCGCTGCTTGACATCAAGCCCTATGTCCCAGCCTTCGACGCGCACCCGCAATGTCGCGCCGGTTGGCTGGACGACGCACCGGAGAATCGCACGCGCGCTGACGCGCGCTTTGCTCCGTAACGCAACGGCGGCCGCGCGTCCGCCCGCCTGTGCCGTCCGCTTCCGGCGGAATCGCCGGCCCGATCGGCGGTCCTTGCTGACGAGGATGTCAAAGCCGTTGACCGGCACGCTTTCGACGGCGGGAAACGACGGTCGTTGTGGAGGCCGCAACGGTGCCGCCATCTGTCCGGAGCGCCTTTTCCAACGTCTGGAAAACGAGTGCCCGCAGGTTTCCAACATCTGGAAGATTCCTGACGGCGGCGCGCGTGCGCAAGGACGCTTCGGGCACGCCTTCGGCGTGGTGACCATTGACAGGTCCGTTGGTTCCCGTTGGTGGTTTGGTTGGTTTTTCGCCACCGGATTTCACGCCGTTCGTCGCGTTTCACGGTCGGGGCGAAAAACGGGGGACATGCAGGAAACCCTTGAAAACAAAGGGCCGGAACCCATGTTCCGGCCCTCGAAGTTGGTAGCGGGGCTTGGATTTGAACCAAGGACCTTCAGGTTATGAGCCTGACGAGCTACCGGGCTGCTCCACCCCGCAGTCTGTTTTTGTCAGCGAACGGTCTTTATACCGGAGCACCGCCGGCGACGCAAGCGCAATTTGCGGCGACGCGTTCCCGCGTTGCGTCGAGCGCCCGGCTGTTGTAGTTTTGGCCCGGCCGTTCACGGCAGGACGGCCCCCGTCTTATGCGCCCGTTCCTATTAGTTGGCCTGTCCCTGGTCCTGCCGGCCGCCGCATCCGTGGCGTCCGCACAGGACCGCCCGCCCGTCATTCAGCACCAGCCCGTGACGGTCGCCGTGCGCGGCCAGCCGCTGATCGTACGGGCCCGCGTGACCGACGACCGCAACGCCGTCAAGTCCGTCAAGCTGTTCTATTCGGTGAGCCGCGATGCCGCACCATTTGGACTGACCATGGACCCTTCGGGGGGGGGATTGTTTGTCGTGGCCATCCCTGCCCACCTGCTCGCAGGCGCAGATCAGATCGCCTACTATATCGAGGCGACCGATGCGCAGGATAATGCCGCCGAAACCCCCTGGCACACCGTGCGCATCCGCACTCCCGAGCCCGGCGAGCCGACGCCCGACACCGGGAAACGCCCGAAATGGGTCGTGCCGACATTGGTCGGCAGCGGCGCGGCGCTCGTGGTCGGCGGCGCCATCTACGCCGCCGGCAGCGGCGGAGGCGGCGGCGATACCATCCCGCCCGACGCGCCCGGCGCCTACAGCGGCACCGTCACGCGCGTCACGCAGGACCCGGAAACACCTCCCATCGTCAACTCCTATGCCGCGGCGCTCGTCATTGCCGCCGACGGCAGCGTGAGCAGCGATTCCCTGCAACCCGGCGTGCTGCTTACGGGCCGACTCAGCGGCTCGCGGTTCACGCTGACCGGCGCCATCTCCGAGGCCGGCGTCAGCGGCCAGATCACCTTCCGCGGCACCGTCGAATCGGGGCGCGTGGTCGGTTCGATTGACGGCACCCGGGAGACCGCGGCCGGCACGGGCAGCTATTCCGGCTCGTTCACGCTGCAAAAGTGAAGACGCGGCGCGCGCCCTACCGGCCCGCCGCGGCGATGCGCTCGAGGAGGGCGTCCATGCGGTCCAACTGCGACTCGATGGATTCGACCAGCCGGAACTGCGCGCGCGCCCGGTCGAGGTTGTGGCCGGGGCGGTGAATCTTAAAATAGTGGTCGCCCTCGAGGTGATCGGTCAGGAAGCGCACGCCGATTTCCAGCGTAATCAACGCCGCGCTGAACGGGAGATGACGGCGTTCCTCGTCCGACAGGATGTCGCCGGCGGCTTCGAGATAGCCGCGGAGGATCGCCTCGAAGTACTCGAACCGCATGACGACGCGATCGAGATCCGTCTCGTCCTCCGGCGCCGGGCACGCGCTCGTGCGCACCAAGTCGCCGAAGTCATAATGGACGAGGCCCGGCATGACCGTATCCAGATCAATCACACAGACGGCGCGCCCGTCGGCGTCGGAGATCAGCACGTTGTTGAGCTTGGTGTCGTTGTGGGTGATGCGTTCCGGCAGCCGACCGTCGCGCAGGAGGCCGACGAGGCGGCCCGCGGCCTCGCGGCGGGCGCGGGCAAACTCGATTTCCCTCCGGACGTGGCGGACCCGCCCGACGCGGTCTTCAGCGATGGCGGTTTCCAGCGCCTGGAACCGGCGCGGCGTGTTATGAAAGTCCGGGATGGTCTCATGCAAGCGCGGGGGGGGCAGATCGGCCAGGTCGCGCTGGAACGCGCCAAACGCGCGCGCGGCCTCATGCGCCAGCGCAACGGAATCCACCAGATCGTGGCTGCGCGCGCCGCCAATATAACGGAAGGCCCGCCAATAGTGGCCGTCGGCGGTGCGGCAGAACGGCGCACCCGACTCGCCCCGCAACAGCTCCAGCGGGACCGCGCACGAGCGGCCGCGCGCCTTCGCCGCGAGGTGGGCGACGACGCGGTCAATGTTCTCCATCAACTTTTCCGGCTCGCGGAAGACGTGGTGGTTGATCCGCTGAAACACGTGCCGGACGCTCGCGCCGTTCACGGCCAGGTCCACGGCGTAGGTGTCGTTGATGTGACCGGAGCCGTGTGGGCTGGCGCGAAGGACGCGCCCCGGGATCGAGAGCCCTTCTGCCACTTCGGCCAATATGGGCAGAAGGGTTTCCGCCGGCGCTGCCGTTCTTTTATCGGCGGTCATGTCGCACTATCCGCATTCGGGGCGGGCCGCAGCTCGATGCTTCTTTTCGTCGGTCGCCTTCGCCCGGGTCCGATCTATTGCGCCAGCAGCGTCCGGACGCGCACTCGCTTTGCGATTCCCGTATTGAAGAACAACCCGACAAACTCGCTGATCATCCGTTTGTTCGGTTATTCCGGACGCGCCGCGGCGGCCACTCCGCACGCGCAGGCGCGCTTATATCAGGATTTTCCCGTAACGGGAAGCGCCGAAATGTCATTGCGCGGACGGCCGGCCCCTCGGGGAAAACCGCGCCCCTTCCCGTGGGGACGAAGCGCCGTTGACTATTCGGGGGAATTATGGGCGGGCGCCGTCGCCGATCGGCTCGGCCGGGATACCCTGCACTACACACGCGGGGCGTCCGCATTGGAATCGCTCGTGCGGCTGACCGCCGCTTCCACGAGCGCGAGGATTGGCCGGTATGGCCGTTTTGCGTGGAGCGAGAGGCCGATCTCGCAGGTGCGGCTGGTGGAGTAACCGCAGGCGCAATCAGCCGGCAACTGGTCGGCCAGTCCATAGAGCGCCGACGCATTGAGTTCGGGGGTCGTGAAGCCGCGGTCGCCCGCCCAGCCGCAGCACTCGATGCCCTCCGGCTCGATGACCCGCGCGGCGCAGCGGCGCGCCACCTCGCGCAGCGCCGGCTCGAGCCCGAGTTTGATCGCGCTGCACGTATGGTGAATGGCCACCGTGCCCGCCGGCCGCGGCGGCGGCAAGCGCGGCAGCAGAAATTCCAGCGCAAACGAGGCCGAATCGTACAGTTTGAGGCCGGGCCCGAACTTCTCGCGCATCCGGAAGAGACAGGGCGTCATGTCCACGAGGATCGGCCAGCGGCCATCTTCCGAAGCGCGGCGGAGCGCCGATTCCAGCTCCGCGGTCTTTGCGTCGCCCGCTTCCGTAAACCCCTTGCTGGAAAAAGGAAGTCCGCAGCAGAGCCGGCCCAGCCGTTCGGGATACAGCACGCGGAATCCGGCGCGGTCGAGGAGCCGGAGCGTCGTCGGCAGTCCGGCGCGATCGGCCGGCTCTCCCGGCACGGCGCCGAACGTGCGGTTCAGACAGCTCGGAAAATAGACCACCGCCGGCGCCGCGGGATCGCGTACGGCCCCGCACGCCGGACGCGGCGCGGCGCGCGGCATCCAGACATTCCAGGCCGGCAGGCGGCCGCCGCTCCATCGGCGCGCGCGCGCGGCCCAGCGATCCATGCGTTCCGCGCCCAGCGCGCGCCGCGCGAGATCGGCCGCGGCGAGACCGAGCCGCATCCCCGCGGCCACGAGCCCGAACTGCCGCGCCACCGCCGCGGCGAAGGCGCGCGCGGCGGGACCGTGCGCCGCCGACCGCCAGTGCTTGATCAGCGCGCCGGTGTCAATGTCCACCGGGCACGCCATCGCACACAATCCGTCGGTCGCGCAGGTGCGGTCGCCCTGGTAGGCGAACACGCGCCGCCACGGGGAACCGGATCCGAGGCGCTCGCCGGCGGCCTCGCGGCGGGCGATTTCGCGGCGGATCACAATTCGCTGCCGCGGCGTCCAGGTGAGGTTGCGCGAAGGACAGCGCGGCTCGCAGAATCCACACTCAATGCACCGGTCCACCAACGGATCGGCGGCCGGCATCGGTTTGAGGTTGTGCAGGTGGACTTCGGGGTCGTCGTTCAACAGCACCCCGGGATTCAGCAACCCGTCGGGGTCGAAGAGCCGCTTGATTTCGCGCATCCATTCGACCGCTTGCGGTCCCCACTCCATTTCGACGAACGGCGCCATGTTGCGGCCGGTGCCGTGCTCGGCTTTCAACGAGCCGTCGTAGCGATGAATGACCAGCTCGGCGACCGCGCGAATGAATTCGCCGTAGCGGCGGACCTCCGCGGGCGCGGCGAAGTCCTGGCTGAAGACGAAGTGCAGATTGCCTTCAAGCGCATGGCCGAAGATGATCGCGTCGCTGTAATCGTATTTGCGGAACAACGCCTGCAGATCGAGCGTCGCCGCCGCGAGCCGCGGAATCGGGAAGGCAACGTCTTCAATGATGACGGTGGTGCCGAGGCGCCGCATCGAGCCGACGGAAGGGAAAAGGCCCTTGCGGATGTTCCAGAGCTTCGCGGCGGCGGCGGGATCCTCGACGAAACGCGGTTCACGCAGCAGGCCGGCCTGGGCCGCCGCCGCGCGAATCGTCACCCTCTGACGCTGCAGCGTGTCGGGATCGTCCGCGCGCGTTTCAATCAGCAGCGCGGCGGCCTCGGGCCCGAGGTCCGCCAGCGGCTCCGGCAGGTCGGGCTTGCGTTCGACCGAGCGCAGCGCGGCGCGGTCCATGATCTCGACCGCCGCAACCGGGCAGGCCTTGAGGCGCGCCACGGCCTCGCAGGCGGAGGCGATGTCGCGAAAATAGAGCAGGGCGCTCGCGCTGCAGGGCGGATGGGGCACGGTGCGGTAGGTGATCTCCGACAGAAAGCCCAGCGTGCCTTCCGAGCCGATCAGCAGGTGCTGGAGGATCTCGATCGGGTCGTCGAAATCCACCAGCGCGTTGAGGCTGTAACCGGTGGTGTTTTTCATCCGGTACTTCGCGCGGATCCGATCGGCAAGGGCGTTCTCCGCGCGAACGCGCGCGGCCAGCTCGGAGAGGCCAGCGAGCAGCGCAGGGCGCCGCGCGGCAAACGCGCGGCGATCTTCGGGGTTTCCGGTGTCGAGCCGCGTGCCGTCGGCGAAAAGGACGCGCAGGGATTGCAGCGTCCGGTAGCTGTTCTGCGCGGTGCCGCAGCACATGCCGCTGGCATTGTTGGCGGCGATGCCGCCGATCATGCAGGCGTTGATGGAAGCCGGGTCGGGCCCGATTTTGCGGTGAAATGGGGCGAGCCGCCGGTTGGCGTCGCACCCGCGGACGCCGGGCTGCAGCGTGATCGTCGCCGCGTCCTGCGCGATCACGCAGCGGTTCCAGGCCTCGCCGGCCAGCACCAGGACGGAATCGCTGATCGCCTGGCCGCACAGGCTCGTGCCGGCGGCGCGGAACGTGACGGGGGCGCGCTCGCGGGCGCAGGCCGAGAGCACCAGCGCAATTTCCTCCTCGGTGTCGGCGCGCACGGCGAGCTGCGGCACCAGCCGGTAACAACTGGCATCCGCGCTGAGGGCGAGAAGCCGGACCGGGTCCTCGATCACGCGCGGAGCCGGAATGCGCTCGCGGAGGCGTGCGGCGATGCGGGCGCAGGCTTCGGGCGAAGGGCGGGACGCGGTCATGGGCCGGACTCCCCGGCTCGCCGTCTGGGAAAACGGGGCTTCATGACTGCGCGCCGGTGGCTATCAACGCCAGCAGCAGGTCTGTGGCTGAACGCAGTTCCGGGTCCCCCCGGACGCGCTCCTGCAGCGCCCGGTCCTCGGCTTCCTGCGGCAGCGTCTTGCGGCGATCTGTGAGCCGGCCGTTCGGGTCGGACTCGACCGGATCGGCGGAGGCCTTCGCGGGCAAGATCAGCCGCGGCGCGAACGGGCGAGCCGCGTCGAGCGCGCCGCCGTCGGGGAACTCGAGCCGCCGTGTGGCGATGCGCACGGCCCACGCTTCGTTCACCGGTACGATCTCCCGGATCAGCGGATCGCCCGCGGTTGCGCGGCCGATACTCATGGCGCCGGCCTGGCGGTCCAGTGCCGCCGCCAGCACCTCCGCCGCGCCGCGGGTCTCCGGCCCTACCAGGACGATGGTTGGCGGCAGCGGAAGCGGCCGGGCTCCCGGCGCGGCCGGGGGCGCCGCGAAGGATCGGATCGCCTCCCCACGGGCGTCGCGAACGACAAACAAGGTGGCGCCGGGCCGGGCAAAGCGCGCGGCAATCCGTGCCGCGGCGTCCAGGCTGTCGCCTTCGGCCTGCCGCAGATCCAGCGCAATCCCCGCAATTCCATCCCGCACCGCCGCCTCCAGTTCCCGTACCGCGGCATCGCTGACCGCATCGGTGACCTGCGAGAGGCGGACGATCCGCAACCGGCGCGGAAGCGACTCCGAATCGATCGGCGGCGGGTCCGCGGCGGACGGAGTCCGCGGGGATTCGGCGGCAGCGGTCTTCGCGTCGATCACGCGGGCGCCGGGATCGAGCGCGCGGACGGCCGCTTCGATCAGCGGGCGCGCAAGCGTTTCCGGGTCGGCCGGCAGGCCGTGCGCACGCAATGCGGCGAGGGCCGCGTCGAGCGGGGCCGCGGACAGCGGCGCTTGCTCCGGTGCGGCCGGAACAGGTTCCGCGAGACCGGCCGCGGCTTCCGCCGCCGGCGCGGACGTTGCGGGCGGGGTCGCTTCAACGGATCCGGCCGCCTCCGCTTTCGGTTCGTCGTCCGACTGTGCGTGCGCCCTGATCGGAAACGCCGCGGCGAGGATCGCGATCCCCAAGGTCCATCCGATGCGATTACGCAGTTTCATGTTCGCACTCGCCATGCTACACAGCGGCCGTTCGCCCGAGCGCGCGCGCACCGATGTCGCGGCGGAATTGCGCGCCATCGAAGCGGATACGCTCCACGGCGGCATAGGCGCGGTCTCGGGCTTCGCGGATGTCCGCGCCCAGCGCTGTGACGTTGAGCACGCGCCCGCCGGCGGTGACGACCTGCCCCTCGGACCGCCGCGTGCCGGCATGGAATACGATCACGCCCGGCAGCCGCGCGGCCTCGTCCAGACCGGCAATTGGGACGCCCTTCCGGTATGCGCCCGGATAGCCCCCGGCCGCCATGACGACGCTCACGCAGGCCTCGGATCGCCAGCGGACGACGGACGGGTCGAGCCGGCCCGCCGCGCAGGCGAGCAGCGCTGCGCCGAGGTCGCCGTCCCAACGCGGAAGGATGGCCTGTGTTTCCGGATCGCCGAAGCGGCAGTTGAACTCGAGCACTTTCGGGCCGGCGTCGGTGAACATCAGTCCGGCATACAGCACGCCGCGGTACTCGATGCCGCGCCGCCGCAACTCGGCGATGGTCGGTTCGAGGATTCGCGAACGGATTGTCGGCCAGTCGCCGTCGCGCACGACCGGTGCCGGGGAATAGGCGCCCATGCCGCCGGTATTCGGGCCGCGGTCGCCATCGCCGACCCGTTTGTGGTCCTGTGATGAGGCCAGCGGCACGATCCGCTCGCCGTCCACGAGCGCGAGGATCGAGGCTTCCTCGCCGTTGAGGCGCTCCTCGATGAGCACCTCGCGGCCGGCGTCCCCAAAGGCGCGGCGCTCGAGCGCCTCACGGATGGCGGTTTCAGCTTCGGCGGCCGTGGCGCAGACCGTTACGCCTTTGCCGGCGGCGAGTCCGTCGGCCTTGACGACCACCCGACCCTGCGCCGCGCGGACCGTTTCCAGCGCCGGGGCCACCTCGGTGAACGTGGCGTAGGCCGCGGTCGGTACGCCGGCGGCGCGCATGATTTCCTTGGCGAATCGCTTGCTGCCCTCCAGGCGCGCCGCGGCGGCGCTCGGGCCGAAAACGGCCAGACCCTCGGCGCGGAAGCGATCGGCCAATCCGGCGCAGAGGGGGGCCTCGGGACCGACCACCGTCAGGTCCGGCCGTTCCCGATGCGCCCAGGCGAGCAGGCCGTCCAGATCTTCGGCGGCCAAGGCGAGGTTCTCGCCCAGCGCGGCCGTGCCGGCGTTGCCGGGCGCGCAATACAGCCGCGCGCCGGGGGTGTCGCGCTGCAGTTTCCAGGCGAGGGCGTGTTCCCGGCCGCCGCCGCCGATCACCAGGATTTTCATGGTCGGCGAGCATACGCGAAGCCGACCGGAACTTCCATCGCATTCCGTGCGCGACAACCCCAGCGGACGGACGGATGAAGGATCGCCGGCGATCGGAAAAACGCGCCGTCATGAAGGACGGGCCCCACCGGATCCGCCCTCCTGCGGGCAGCGCCGCGATGGGACGCCCGGCCCCCGTCCGGCGCGCGGGCGGGCGCGTTTTCCTCCGATCGCCGCCGTGCCGCGGTGCGGCAACATCCGCGACACCTTGAGGATGCGGCGCATCTTCCAAAGGTTGGAAACCTCCGGCGGCCGCGTTCCCAATGCTTGGAAACTGAACCGCGCCCGCGGCGGAACAGACCGGGCGACCGGCGGGAGACCCCATCCGCCTTGACCGCGGCCGGCGTTTTGCCGATGTTCGCTCCGTGCCCGACAACGCTCACCAACCCGGTCGCGCGTGCGCGACCGAAATCGCCGACTATCCGGACGCGCTGGAACGCTGGTGGCTGCGTCGCGCCGCGGCCGTCGTCGGCGCGTGCGGTTCGGACGCGCAGCGCTGGGCCGCGATGGAATCGGCGTTGGCGGAGCTGTGCGCCGCGTTCACGAGCGACCGTGCGGGCAGCCTCGCCGGCTATTTCGAACGGCCCGAAGCGCTGGCCGCCTACGGGCTGTATTACTTTCCGCAGAGCTACGCGCGCCTGCGCCGGCTGCTGGCGGAGGCCGGCGCCGAAGCGGCTCCTGCCGCCGCCGATCGGCGGCCGCGGCGCATCCTCGACCTGGGCGCGGGCAGCGGCGCCGCAGCCGCAGCCGCGGCGGCGCACGCGACCCAGATCGCGCCGGAGCGCCCGCTGGAGATCACGGCCGCGGACCGCGCGACCGCCGCGCTCGACGCGTTTCGCGCGCTATTCGACGAAGCGGTGCCCGCGTTATGGCCTCGGGCGCGCGTCGCTCTCCGCGCAACCGACATCGCCGACCCGGCGGCGGCCGCCCGTGGCGAACCGTGGGACTGGATATTGGTCTCGATGTCGCTCAACGAGTTGTTCGAGGGCCGCCCGGAAACGGCGGCGCTCGCCTGGGTTCAGGCACTGCTCGAACGGCTGACGCCGGGCGGGCAGCTCTTGATCTGCGAGCCGGGCACGCCGGCGGCGGCGCGGCGCCTGCAGTGGATTCGCGACGCCATTGCCGCCGACGGACGCTGGAGGATCCGCGCGCCCTGTCCCCACCGCGCACCGTGTCCGATGCGCCGCGACCCGGACGCCTGGTGCCACGATGTGCGCCGTTGGACGCCGCCGGCCGCGGCGCGGCGGATCAACCGGCGACTGCACCTGCCGCTGGAGTTGCTGCGCTACAGTCTGCTCGTGGTCGAAAACGCCGCCGATCCGAATCCGCCGGCCGCGGCCGCCGCGTCGCCGGCGCGGTTGGTCGCCCCGCCGTTCGCGACGGCCGGGCGCGTCGTCTTCCGCGGCTGCGCAGCCAACGGCGCGCTGGAGACGTATGAGACGCTGACCCGCGGCCTGGACCGCGCGGCGCGCGCGTCACTGACGGCGCTGGAACGCGGCGACGTGATCGCATGGGACTTGGAGCGCCGGCTGGGCGACGGCCGCTGGCGGGCGCGTCCGCGCGAACGGCGGTGAACCCGGAGCGCCTTCAGCGGTAGAAGGCGGCGATGGCGTCCACGACGGCGGCCTGCTGCGCCTCGGTCAGTTCGGGGAAGATCGGCAGCGCGAGCGTCTCGCGCGCGGCGCGTTCGCTTTCCGGGAGGTCGCCCTCGCGGTAGCCGAGGTTCCGAAAACACTGCTGGAGGTGCAGCGGCACCGGGTAATAGATTTCGTGGCCGATCTCCGCCGCCTTCAGCGCGGCGGACAGCTCGTCGCGGCGCGCCACCCGGACGACGTACTGGTTCCAGACATGGCGATCGGTGACGCGCTTCGGGAGGCGCACGAGGCCGCGGCGCAACAGGCCGGACGCCTCGAACAGGGCCGCGTACCGGTCGGCATTGCGCTGGCGCGCGGCGTGCCAGTCCTCGAGGCGGCGCAGCTTGATCCCAAGCACGAGCGCCTGCAGCGCGTCGAGCCGGAAGTTGCCGCCGATCTCGGCGTGGTAATACTTCGGTTCCATGCCGTGGTTGCGCAGCCGTACGACGCGCTTCCAGCGGGCCTCGTCGTTCGTGGTCACCAGGCCGCCGTCGCCGAAGCCGCCGAGGTTCTTGGACGGGAAAAACGAGAAGCAGCCGTAGTCGCCGAAAGCGCCGGCGCGGCGGCCGCCGTGCTCCGCGCCGATGGCCTGCGCGGCGTCCTCGACCAGCGCGAGGCCCCGGCGGCGCGCAATTTCGGCCAAGGGCTCCATGTCGGCCAGCTGGCCGTAGAGGTGGACCGGCAGCAGCGCGCGCGTGCGCAAACCGATCCGCTCCTCGACGAGCGCAGGGGCGATGTTGAACGTCACCGGGTCAATATCCACAAACACCGGCCGCGCGCCGAGCCGGGCGATACTGCCGGCCGTGGCGAAGAATGAGTAGGGCGATGTGATGACCTCGTCGCCGGGGCCGATGCCCTCGGCCATCAGGGCGATCAGCAGCGCGTCCGTGCCGGACGAAACGCCGACCGCATAGCGCGTGCCGCAATAGCCGGCCATCGCACATTCGAACTCCGCCACCTTCGGGCCCAGTATGAATTGCTGGGAGGCCATGAGCGCGGCGACCGCCGGCTCGATTTCGGCGCGCAGTTCGGCGTATTGCAACGTCAGGTCCAGCAGCGGCACTTTCATGGCGGTTCCCATCGAACAACGGTTGGGCGGCGGCCCTTCGGCGTCGCCGCGGGAAGATGCGGCCAAACCGGCAAAGCTGTCAATCGGATTGACGCGCGACCGCGCCGCCGGTATACTATTTTTTTGAACGTTTATCCAAAGGGAAGGGGTTTGATCATGGCCATCATTGATTTCGGCGGAACGAAGGAAACGGTCGTCACGCGCAAGGAATTCCCGCTGGCAAAAGCCCGCCAAGTGCTGAAGAACGAGACGATCGCGATCCTCGGCTACGGGGTGCAGGGCCCGGCGCAGGCGCTCAACCTCAAGGATAACGGGTTCCGCGTCATTGTCGGCCAGTCCAAGGCGTTTGCGCGCGACTGGGATCGCGCCGTGAAGGACGGCTGGAAACCCGGCGTCACGCTCTTCGACATGGACGAGGCGGCGCGGCGCGGCACGATCATCCAACTGCTGGTCTCGGACGCGGCGCAGCGGGTGGTGTGGCCGGCGATTCTGCCGCACCTGACCGCGGGCAAGGCGCTCTATTTCTCGCACGGCTTCTCGATCACCTACCGCAAGCAGACGCGGATGGTTCCGCCCAAGGACATTGACGTCATCATGGTCGCGCCGAAGGGCTCCGGCACGTCCGTGCGGCGCAACTTTCTCTCCGGCGCGGGCATCAACTCCAGCTATGCCGTCTTCCAGGACGCCACCGGCCGAGCCGAAGAGCGCTGCCTGGCCCTGGGCATCGGCATCGGGTCCGGCTACCTCTTCCCGACGACCTTCGAGCATGAGGTGTTCAGCGACCTCACCGGCGAACGCGGCATCCTGATGGGCGCGCTGGCCGGCGTGATGGAGGCGCAGTACGACACGCTGCGCGCCCACGGCCACTCACCCAGCGAGGCCTTCAACGAGACCGTCGAGGAACTCACCCAGAGCCTCATCCGCCTCGTGGACGAGAACGGCATGGACTGGATGTTCTCGAACTGCTCGGCCACCGCGCAGCGCGGCGCGCTCGACTGGTCGCCCCGCTTCAAAAAGGCGGTCCTGCCCGTGTTCAAGGAGCTGTACGCGCGCGTCAAAGACGGCCGCGAAGCCGCCCGCGTCATCGCGGTCTGCGGTCGGCCCGACTACCAGCAACGGCTGGCCAAAGAGCTGGGCGCGATCCGGGATTCCGAGATGTGGCGCGCCGGCGCGGCCGTGCGCGCGCTGCGCCCGAAGGAAAAGGCGCGGGCCGTCACCAAAACGACGAAAGGCGTCGGCGGCCGGAAGTACTAAGCCCGCCGCGGCCCGCAAGGGACTGCGCACCCTGCCGCATCTTGTGGGAAAAGGGCTGACGGCGGGCCCTTTGCCGCCGGCAACCGACAGCACGCGGAAACTGCATGTCCGATTTGCTCACGCATTGGGCCGTCTTTGAAGACATGCGACGGCTGGCCGCGCAGGACGCCGCCGTCTGCGGCGATTTCACGCAGGCCCTCGAGGCCGAAAGCGAGATTGCCCGCCTTGGCGCGTTGACGCGCGGGGGCGGAAAGTGGGTGCCTGCGCTGCTAGCCCGCTATCGGCCGGGGGAAGCCCCGGTGGTGCCGGACTCGGACACCGTCCGCCGCAAGCTCGCCTTCGCGCTCGGTGGCATCGCCCACTATGCGGCGGACGTTCGAATGAAGCCGCTGATGAGCCGCGTCGCGCGGGCGGATTGGAACTCGACCGATGCTGCCCAGCAACGCGCGGCCACGCGCAGCGCCTCTGCGCCTGAAAAGGTCTCGATCCGCGAGGTATCTGCCTATTACGACTGCCACGTCTTCCGCGAGGTCTATCGTGACGGCGCCGAGCCGCCCTTCACGCCCGACGGCGCACTGCTGGGCGCGAATGCGGGCGGGGCGGGCCGGGCGTTGGAGTCGTTTGTGCGGGCGCTTTTCCAGCGCGCCCTGCTCTCCTGCCACACGCTGGCGCCGGACACCGGCGACGTGGATGGTTGGTTGGACCGGCTGTTCGTGCTGCTGCAACCGCTGTACATCAGCCTCGACCTTTATGCCCGCGTGTACGCGAACCCCGATCCCGCGAAGATGGCCGCCTACGAGGTGGAGACGACCTTCTATTGCGCGGACGATCCGGTGGTCCGTGCGGCGCGCGCGGCGCAGAACGGCCGGCGCCCGGCTGCCGGGGCAATCGAGGCAGCCCTTGCCGAGAACGCCAACCGCGGCGAATACGGACGGGCCGTCGCCCTTGCGCTGTGCCGCTTGCGCGACGCCTCGGCTTACTGGGAGCGGAGGACTGATGAACTGCCCAAAGTTCAGCAGTAGCCTTTCGGTATAACCAGGAAGCATAACGATGTCCGACAGCCCCATTATCGGCGCGTTGAAGTCCAGCCCCGTGGTCCGCCGGCATCCGGCCAATCCGGTGCTGACGGCGAAGGATGTGCCGTATCCGGCCACGCTGATCTTCAACGCCGGCGTAGCGAAATACCAGGGCCGGTATGTGATGGTTTTCCGGAACGATTACGGGGATTTCCACAACACCCGGCGCTTCGAAGGCACGAATCTTGGCCTGGCGTTCAGCGACGACGGCGTCCGCTGGAAGGTGCAGCCGAAACCCTGCTTGGAACTGAAGAACGACGAGATCCGCCGCGCTTACGACCCGCGCCTGACGGTGATGGACGGACGCTGCTATCTCTGCTTCGCCGTGGACACCCGGCACGGCATCCGCGGCGGCGTCGCGGTGACCGACGATTTCGAGCGCTTCGAGATCCTGAGCCTGAGCGCGCCGGACAACCGCAACATGGTGCTTTTCCCGGAGCGGATCGGCGGCCGGTACGCGCGGCTGGAGCGTCCGTTCCCCGTGTACAGCCGCGGGCGCGACCGGTTCGACACCTGGTTCTCCGACTCGCCCGATCTGCGCTACTGGGGCAACGAGCGTCTCGTAATGGCTGTGGAGGATGTGCCCTTCGCGAACGATAAGATCGGCCCCGGCGCGCCGCCGGTGCGGACGCCGAAGGGCTGGCTGACGGTCTTTCATGCCGTGGACCTCGATCCCGCGCGCGGCAAGAACGGCTGGGAACCGCGCTGGCAGAAACGTTACACGGCGGGCGTCGCACTGCTCGATCTGGATGCGCCCTGGCGCGTGATCGGGATGAGCCGCGAGCCGCTGCTGGCGCCGGAGACGCCGTACGAACGCGAGGGGTTCCGCAACGACGTGATTTTCCCCGGCGGCATGATCCTCGAGGATTCCGGCGAGGTGAAGATCTACTACGGCGCCGCCGACACCGTCGAGGCGCTCGCCACGGCCGACCTCGGCGATCTGCTCGCGCTCTGTGAGCCGACGGATTTCCGACACGCGTGAGCGAAAACCGCGCCGCGCCGCCGTCGCAACGACGTGTTTATCGGCATGACCCTATTCCGGGTCGCTCCGGCGCTCGCGAAGTCACTCGCCTCCTCACGCTGGCCGCGACGGCGGCTCGTGTCCGGGCGCGATGGCGAGGTTGAATTGGCCCTGCGACGCGAAGCGGAGTAGAATCTCCACCGGTTCGGTGAACGCGGACCGGGCACGAAAATCTCTGGAGACCGTCATGAAGTCATGGATCGCCGCGGGGGTGTTGGCGGTGTTGGCAGGGTCGGCGGGCGGACAGGATGACCCGGCGACGCTCGTTCGTGGTTACAACGCCGCCGGCTTTCGGCTCTTTCGCGAGTCGTGGCCGGCGGACGGCAACGTCGTCTTTTCGCCGTACAGCATCGGCGCGGCCATGACGATGGCGCTGGCCGGCGCGCGCGGCGAAACGGCGGCGGAACTGGCGCGGGCGCTTGACGTCGAGGGCGTGACGAACCGCCTCGATGCCGCGCAGCGTGACGCGCGCGCCGCGCTGCTGCGCTCCACCGAACAGAAGGGCGTCCAACTGCGCATCGCCAACGGACTCGCGCTGGCGCAGCACGGCGATTTGATCATCGAACCATTCCGCGCCCGCGTGCGCGACGCCTACGCCGCCGAGATCTTCGCGGCGCCGACGCCCGCGGAGGCCAATGCCTGGGTCGAGCGAGAAACGGACGGCCGCATCAAGGATCTCATCAAACGATATCCACCGAACTGCGTCGCCGTGCTGCTGAACGCGATCTGGTTCAAGGGTATCTGGCAGCGGCAGTTTGATCCGAAGCTGACGCAACCGGGGCCGTTCACGCTAGGTGACGGCACGGCCGTCCAAGCGCCGACGATGCGGCAGACGGGCGAATTCGCGATGGTGCGCAACGCAACGATGGAGGCCATCGCGCTGCCCTACGAGGGCGGCGACCTGGAGATGATCTTCGTGCTCCCGCCCCGCGGCCGGCCGCTGTCCGAACTGGAAACACAACTCGGCGCCGTCTTCTTTGAAGAATGCCGGACGGCGTTGAGCGAAGCGGCACCGAAGCGGGTGCGCCTTTCCCTGCCGCGCTTCCGCATGACCGTTGAAGCCGGGCTGGTGCCGGGCTTCAAGAAGCTGGGGGTCGTTCAAGCGTTTTCCTCCTCGGCGGCCGATTTTGGCGGCATGACCGGCGGCCAGCCGGGGTTGATCTGGATCGCCGACATCGTGCACAAGGCCTTCATCGAGGTCAATGAAGAGGGCAGCGAGGCTGCGGCCGCCACGGGCGTCATTATGGCCACGCGCTCGGCGCCCCCGCAGGAAGAAGTGTTCTCGGTGGACCGGCCCGCGCTATTCTTCATTGCGCACCGCCCGACCGGCGCGGCCCTTTTCGTCGGCCGCCTCGCCGATCCGCGATAGGAACCGCCGGCGGCCCTGCGCGCCGCGGCCGATCTTCACGAGGGTGGTCCGGCCGCGGGTCGCGGCGGTCATTTGCCTCCCTGCCGGGGCTCAGAAAAAGCGTGCTCGTCGCGTTCGCCGTGATCCGCCGACGATTCGTCGCCACCGATGAGCCGGACCGCCGGACCGGATACGCGAAATAATTACTTGACATTGTCCCCCGGATTCATTGATGTGTTAGTTGGGTATTCAGGCCGTGGAAATGCGGCCCCCGGTACATCATTCGCAAACGGCCGCATCCGCAGGCTGAAGCAGGAACATACGGGCGGACGATTACTCCCGCGGCGTGACGAGGAGTGCGTGCCCGCCGGGAGGATGGGGTCGTGAAGAATCGTAATCGGTTTGCGCGCACGGCGCTGGCCCTGTGTATGGTCTTCCTGCTCGCCGGTCCCGGTGTTGCAGCCCTTCTGACGGATGATTTCTCCGGGGCTTCGATAGATGGCGCCAAGTGGCGGCTTCCCCCTTCCTCGGAAGGCACCGGACAGATGCTGCAGACCGGCGGGCGATTGGAGTTCACCGCGTCTGTCACGCTGGGCGGTTCGGGAGCGGACTCGGGTCTCGAACCCAAGGCGGCCGGAATGCAAGGCGCGAGCTGGTATGTCGAAGTCTCGACCACGCTGGACGCCGGCAGCCCGCCCTTCCCCGGCATGGGCCCCACGGACGTGGTTTCAACCTCGCTGGAGATCGCGCCCAGCGGCCCGGATAGTTGGGCGGGGGGAGAAGACCGATACGATATCAGCATCGGCTTTGTTGACTTCGCCAACTTCGGCAGTTCCGGATTGGGGTACGGAATTCACCAGACGAGCCGCACAGATGGCACGGACACCACGACACTTTCCTTTCTGGGAAGCACGAGTCCACAGACTGTCGTGTTGCGCATCGAATACGATGCGATATCGAAAAAGCTGAAAGCCCTGTACGACTCCGGTTCCGGGTTGACGGCGTTCGGGGTGGAAACCGACACCGCCACATGGAATATGGGAGCTTCCGAAGCATTCCGGGTGTTGCTCTATGGTTACGCGGGCAACATGAATGATGGCCCGGCAACCGGCACGTTTGTCGTCGGTTCCGGGCAATGCTACTTCGACGATTTCGTCGCCTCGGGGGATGGAATCGTGATCATCCCCGAACCCGCATTCGGCGCGCCGTTGGCGCTGTTGGCGCTGGCGCTGGTCCGAGCGGCGGCGCGGCGCGGAACCAGGAGCCGTTAAAAATGAAAGCGATGACGATCTGCCGGTCCGGCATCGCAGCCATCTGCGCGTTTCTATTGGGCATCGGGAACGCGAACGCCCAGTTCACGCTCCTGCATTCGTTCGGTGGCGAAGCCGCCCTGTGGCCGCGCGGCGATGTGACGTTCATCGGCGATACCCTCTATGGCATGACGCATCGAGGCGGCCTTGACGGACAGGGCATCGTATTCAAGATGAAAAACGATGGGACCGGTTTCGGCGTGCTGCACAATTTCAACGCCCTGACCGACGGTTCCGAGCCCCATGGCTCGCTGGTCTGGGACGGCTTCTTCCTCTACGGCCTGACCCGCTACGGGGGCGTTCCGAATAATCAGGGTGTGGTGTTCAAGATGGACGCCGACGGCAATAACTTCAGTTTGTTGCGAGAGCTGAACGTCACCGACGGCGTCGAGCCCCTCGGCTCGCTCACCCTGGTCGGTTCGACGCTCTACGGCATGACGTCGGGCGGCGGCGCCAACAGCCACGGCACGGTTTTCACGGTGAACACCGATGGATCCGACTTTCAGGTGTTGCACGATTTCACCGGCGGCGACGGCAGAAGCCCGCTCGGCTCGCTGACCGCGGTCGGCTCCTGGCTCTATGGCATGACCGCCGCCGGCGGCGAGTATGACCGAGGCATCCTATTTCGAATGAACCGCGATGGATCTGCCTACACCGTCTTGCACGAGTTCAACGGTGACGACGGAAGCAGCCCTCAATATGGCGCGCTGTTGGCGGCCGGCTCAACGCTCTACGGCCTGACCCGTTCCGGGGGTCTCAACGACAAAGGCACGCTCTTCAAGATCAACGATGACGGCACCGGCTATAGCGTGCTGTATGCCTTCGGCAACTTCCACGATGCTGCGGAGCCTTACGGCTCGCTCACCCTGGTCGGTTCGACGCTCTACGGCATGACGTCGGGCGGCGGCGATGCGGGCCGCGGCACCGTGTTCCAGGTGAACACCGACGGCAGCGGGTACGCACTGCTGCACGAATTCGCCGGAGGGGACTACGACGGGCAATATCCCTTCGGCTCCTTGGTGCTCCAAGGTTCGACGCTCTACGGTATGACACAGAACGGCGGCGCGTACGGCACCGGAACCCTGTTCTCGCTGGCGATTCCCGAGCCGTTGACGGTCGGAACCCTTGCGCTCGGCGCATTGCTGCTATGGAGCCGTCGCCGCCATCGCGGGCGTTCCGTGCGACCGGCCGCCGGCGCCGATGGGCCCTCGATGTGAACGCCCCACCACGGTGCATTGGCCTCTCACAGGGATATGACGCTCGTTTTCAAGCCCGCATTCGACGTGGAGACGCACCGCGGTTTGATTCCTGTCCTACCCGAGCGCGCCGGAGTCCGCCCGCGGGCACTCCATGATCCGGGAACGGTTGGGTCGAAAAGATTCCGACGAGAGCGAAATCGCGCAGACCCCCATTCCGTTCGGCGCGACTGAAACGAATCCCACTGAAGCGAAGAGGCCGTCGGAGCCGCCTGCTCTGGCCGGGAACCCTGTAGCGACGGGCGTTGACCGCCGCCTGGCGTTTGAGGGATGGCGCCGATGATGGCAGCCGCGGTCGCCGCCCGCGGCTACCCGGTTCCTCCCGCGAATTCGCGGGGCGAGCCGACGGGCATTCCCCGGCCGTCAACGGCATCGTTCCGGTTCAGTCCGAGCCAATGACGTCGTCGCTGTCGTGCTGTACCACCGCGATGCGCGTAATGCGGATGAACTGCCGGTACACATTCAGAATATACCGCGGGGTCAGCCCGCCCTCGTAGCTGAACTGGTAGTCGCACCACAGGGTCGTCGCATCCGGCATGCAGAACCGCACGACGATGACCTTGTCGTTGAGCCGGTTGACCAGTTGCAGCTTCGCCAATTCCGGCGCGGAAGCCTTCAAGCGATAGGCGGCAAAAATCGTGACAATCTTCCGTTCCGAGTCCACGCGGAAGAAGGCCTTCATTCCGCCTTCGTTAGTGATCTTGAGATCGCCGTCGGAGTCAATCTCGGTCTTGTAAGCCGCCTGGTCCAAGAAGGTCTGGATCAGGTTGAGGGACATCTTCTCATCCGGCACCGGCGTGTCGAGGTCTTGCGCCCACGCCGCGCCTGCTGCCAGTGCCACCGCCACACATCCCGCCACCGCCGTCCTGCGCATATCGGTACTCCTCTGCGGCACCGGGCTCTCCGGCGACGCGACGCCCGCATCATCCCACAGCCGCCCGCGCGGGGCAATGTCAGAGCGGTCGGACTGATCGGACGCGTCAGACGAGTCCGACGCGTCGGACCTTCCCCCTCACAGTAGCGACGCCGCGGCCCGGTCGAGGAACAGGCGGGTGTTGGCGTGCTGCCGCAGGATGGAGGCCGGATGGAGCGGCGAGACGTCGCCGGTCAGGCAATCTTTGACGGCCTGCGCCTTGCGCCGGTCGGGCACCGTGCAGACGATCGCCCGCGATTTCATGATCTGACGGATGCTCATGGAGATGGCCTGCCGCGGCACCTTCGCCAACGACGGGAACCAGCCTTCGCCGAGCTGCTGGCGGCGGCACGCCTCGTCCAGTTCCACCACGATATACGGTTTGGCGGTCCGGAAGTCCGCCGGGGGATCGTTGAAGGCGAGGTGTCCGTTTTCCCCGATGCCGCAGAAGCAGACGTCCACCGGCTGTTTCGCGATGAGCGCGCCCACCCGCCGGCATTCGGCGACCGGGTCGCCTTCGCCGTTAATGAAATGGAAGGCCGCCATCGGCAACGGCAGCTTCGAGACGAACCGCTCCCAGAGATACTTTCGGAACGAGGCGGGGTGGGTGATCGGCAGGCCGACATATTCATCGAGGTGAAAACCGGTCACGCGCGACCAGTCAATGGCCGGCTCGGCTGCCAGTTGCGCGAGCATCTCGAACTGCGAGGCGCCCGTGGCGACGATGATCGCCGCGCGGCCCTGGCGTCGCAGCGCCGCGCGCAACAGCCGCGCGCCGTATTTCGCCGCGGCCACGCCGTTGGACTTCTTGTCCGCGTTAACGGTGATGACGAAGTTTGCGCTCATGTGGGGGTCTCCTGTTTCAGGGGCTGATCCAGCCCGGTTTCCAAAATGTGCTCGCGCTGCGGCGCGCCGTCCAGCACCACCGTCACGCGCGCGCCGGCGTCGCGCTCCTCGATCAGGGCAAAGTCCGCCGGCGCCCCCGCGGCCAGGCGCGCAGGCAGGCCCATCCATTCGGAGGGCCGGACCGCGAAGCCCGCCCACACCTCGCGCCAGCCATTGCCAAGCATCGCCGCTGCGCGCGCCACGCCCGTCAGCGGCCGCAAGCCTGATCCCGCGAACGCGCCCGGCTGGCCTGGAAGCCGGACGACGCCGTCCGCGCCGACCTCGATTTCGCGTCCGCCCGTAACGTAGCGTCCCGGCGGCGCTCCGGCCGGCGCCACCGCATCGGTGGTGTAAATAATCCGCTCCGGCCCGAGCACGCGGTGGATCAAGCGGAACAAGGGAGGGCTGACGTGAAACGCATCTGGAATCAGGCTGCATCGCGTTTCGGGCAGGTCCAGCGCGCGCCACAGGATGTTGTCCGCCCGATCCATCTGCACGGGGCAACCGTTGCCGAGGTGCGTGATGCCGACGGCGCCGGCGGCAAAAGCCGCGCGCAACTGCGCGGCGTCGGCATCGGTGTGCCCCAGCCATACCCGGATGCCCAGCGCCGCCGCGGCGCGCAGGGACTCCCTTGCGCCCGCGCGTTCCGGGGCCAGGGTGACCAGCAACGGATCGTTCCCGACAATGCCGCGTAATTGACGGAAATCGCCCGGACTGGGATCGCGCATGACCTCCGGCCGGTGCGCGCCATGGAATCCCGGTTTCGGCGAGAGAAACGGACCTTCCATATGCCAGCCGGCGACACGGCGGCGGAGGATCGGGCTGGCGTCGCGCCATTCCCGCAGCCGCCGCAACCGTTCGAGCAACCGCGGCCACTCGTCGCTGATCAGCGTGAGCAGAAAACGGCCGCCGCCATCGGCGGCAAAGGCCTCGGCTGCGGCCTCCACCGCGGCGCGATCCGCGCGCGGATCCTGGAAGTCCACGCCGGCATAGCCGTTGAGCTGCTGATCGAACGGCAGCGGCGCGAGCCACAGGAGCGATTCAACGGGTTGGTCTGACAACGGTCCTATTTCGGCAATATACCCGTCACGAACGCGGAGCCCGATGACTCGGCCTTCCGGCCACAGGCGAACCATCCGCGAGCAGGATGCGGCGCTCACGTTGACAATATAGCCGTCAGTTCGGCCAGCGGCAATCCCACGACGTTGGTGTAGGACCCGCGGATCGCGGCGACCATGCCCGCCGCGCCGCCTTGGATCGCATAGGCGCCCGCTTTGTCCATCGGCTCACCGGACGCGACATACCGCTCGATCTCCGACCGGGAAATGCGGCGGAATCGAACCTCGGTGGCGACCACGATCGTCCGCTCTCGCCAGGCGCCGCCGGCCGTTTCCCGCAACACACACAAGCCGGAGATCACGCGGTGCCATCGGCCGCTCAGAGCGCGCAGCATCCGCCGGGCGTCGGCGGCGTCGCGCGGCTTTCCGAGAATACGCGTGCCGAGCACGACGTCCGTGTCGCAGCCGATCACGATCCGCCGCGCCTGATTTGGACGGCGCGGCGGCAGACGAGCGGCGACGGCGGCCGCCTTCTCGGCGGCCGCACGGCGCGCGTAGCCCGCCGGAGACTCTCCCGGTACCGGAATCTCGTCCACTGTCGGCGCTATAATCGCAAAAGGCCGCCCCAGCGCGGCCAGCAACTCGCGACGGCGCGGAGAGGTGCTCGCAAGAATCCATTCGTAATCGTGCGAGGATCGGCGGGCGCTCACCATTAGTTAGTACCGGTAGTGTTCCGGCTTGAACGGTCCATTGCGCGGCACGCCGAGGTACTTCGCCTGTTTCGGCGTCAGGCGGTCCAGCCGCGCACCGATGCGCTCCAGGTGCAGGCGGGCAACTTCCTCGTCCAGTGCCTTCGGCAGCGTATAGACCCCGACCGGATACTTGCCGGGATTCGTATAAAGCTCGATTTGCGCGAGCACCTGGTTCGTGAAGCTGTTGGACATCACGAAACTCGGATGTCCGGTCGCGCAGCCGAGGTTCACCAGCCGGCCCTCGGCCAGCAGCAGGATGCAGCGCCCGTTCGGGAACGTGATCTTGTGGACCTGCGGCTTGATCTGCTCCCACCGGTATTTCCGCAGCGACTCGACCTGTATTTCGCTGTCGAAATGGCCGATGTTGCAGACAATAGCCTGGTGTTTCATGCGGCGTAAGTGGCGCTCAGTGATGACATCACAGCAACCGGTCGCGGTCACGAAGAGGTCGCCGATCGCGCAGGCCTCATCCATCGGCATGACTTCGTAGCCTTCCATTGCGGCCTGCAGCGCGCAGATGGGGTCAATTTCCGTGACGATGACGCGTGCGCCCTGGCCGCGCAGCGACTGGCAGCAACCCTTGCCGACATCCCCGTAACCGGCGACGACCGCGACCTTGCCGGAGAGCATCACGTCGGTAGCGCGCAAGATACCGTCCACGAGCGAGTGTCGGCAGCCATACAGGTTATCGAATTTCGACTTGGTTACCGAGTCGTTGACGTTGAACGCGGGGAAGAGCAACTCTCCCTTCGCGTGCATCTGATAGAGCCGGTGCACGCCGGTCGTGGTCTCCTCACTGACGCCGCGGATTTCTGGCACGATGCGATGGAATCGCCTCGGATCGCGCGCGAGAGATCGGCGCAACTGGGCCAGCAGCACGCGCTCCTCGGCGCTCGATGGCGCGCGGTCGAGAACCGAGGGACTCTCCTCAGCGGCATAGCCGAGGTGGACGAACAACGTCGCGTCGCCGCCGTCGTCGAGAATCATGTTAGGGCCTGTGCCGCCACCCCAGTCGAGGATGCGGTCGGTGAACTCCCAGTACTCCTCTAGCGTCTCGCCTTTGTGGGCGAAGACGGGGACGCCTTCGGCCGCCAGTGCGGCAGCCGCGTGGTCCTGGGTCGAAAAGATGTTACAACTGGCCCACCGGACGCGTGCGCCCAAGAGCCGCAGTGTCTCGATCAGCATCGCGGTCTGGATGGTCATGTGGAGCGAGCCGGAAATGCGCGCGCCCTTCAGCGGTTTCGATGCGCCGTATTTCGCGCGCAGCGCCATCAGGCCGGGCATCTCGTGCTCGGCGAGCTGCATCTCCTTGCGTCCGAACTCGGCCAGGTTCAGGTCCTTGACGCAGAAGTCGGCGGTGGTCTTTGTTTTCTTGGTGCGCATGCCGTAGCGGCTCCTTTCCAGAACTGCGGATAGGATAGCCGCCCGCGGGCCGTTTCGCAACGATGCTGGCGGCCGTCCGGTTTTCGCGCTAGCCTGTCGCTGGTCGAACGCGGAGCGGGAGCGGAGCGCATGAGCGAACCTTTGCGAATCGGATTCATCGGGGCGGGCAAGCAGGCGCAGGCGGCGCACCTGCGGCACTTCACGGCGCTGGAGGACTGCCGCGTCGTCGCCATCGCCGATGCGGACGCCGCCTTCGCGGCGCGCGTGGCCAAGCGCTTCGGCATCGAACGCTCGTACGGCTGTACCCGCGACCTGTTGCGGAACGAGCGGCTCGACGGCATCGTGCTGACCCTCCCGCCGATGCCGGCGGCCGAACGGGCGATCACGGAAGTGCTGCGGGCCGGGATCCCGCTGCTGTCCGAGAAGCCGCTGGCGCTGACCCCGGCCGCGGGCGACCGACTCTGCGCCGTCGCGCGCGAAACCGGAACCCCGTTCGCCATCGGTTTTCACAAGCGATGCGATCCCGCAACGCAGGCGGCGATGGAGGCCATCGCCGAGTTTCGGCGCACCGGCGCGGTCGGGCGGCCGACCTACCTCCGCATCCACGTCTCGCTGGCCGGCGACTGGAGCGCCAACGCCTACCGCGGCACGATCGCGGCCGGCGCACCGCCGCCGCACGAGGCCGCGCCGTCCGCCGAATACCCGGGCATGACGGCGGAGCAGATCCGCCGCTTTTACGCCCTCGCCGGCGGGCCGGGACACCAGTTGGACCTGATGCGGCACCTGGCCGGCGCGCCGTTCCGGCTCACCTACGTGGACCCCTCGCAAATACTGCTGGCGGGCCGGACGGCGGACGGCGTGCCGGTCGCGTTCGAGTTCACGCCGTACGCCTCGACCCGCGACTGGATCGAGGAGGCGCTGGTCGCCTTCGAACGCGGGTACGTGCGTCTGACGCTGCCGCCGCCACTGGCCATTCACGTGCCCGGCTCGGTGGAAATCTTCCGCGACGGCGGTGCGGAAGGACCGGCGGAGCGAACGCAGCCGGTCCTGCGTCGCGAGTGCGCGATGGAACACCAGGCGCGCCACTTCCTCGCGTTGATCCGCGGCCGGCCCACGCCGTTGTGCGATGCCGCGCAGGCCCGCGAGTGTCTGGAACTGGCGCGCCAGTGGACACTGTGGCCGGTAGAAGGAATCGCGTGAACGGTCTGCGGAAATACGACGTGGCCGCCTACCTCTGGCCTGCGTATCACTTCGAGCCGCGGGCGGAAGGCTTCTGGCCGGAACGGGACGGCGAATGGTACACCGTGCGGCGCGGCACGCCCCGGTTTCCCGGCCACGACATGCCCCGCGTGCCGCTTCTCGGTTACCAGGACGAAGCCGATCCGGAGGTCATGCGCCAGCACGTCCGCCTCGCGCTCGATCATGGCGTCAACATCTTCATCGTGGACTGGTACTGGTATGACCAAGCCCCGTGTTTCGAGCGGCAGCTCAACGAGGGCCTGATTCCTGCGCTGGAGGGCACCGCGGCGCGCTTCTACCTGATGTGGGCGAACCACGAGGCCACGACCCTCTGGAACATGCACACCGATGAAGACCGGCCCGTGTGGACGGCACGCGTGTCGCGTTCGGAGTTGGAGCCGCTGTTCGACCGTCTCGTCGAGCGGTACCTGAGCCTGGACGTCTATTACCGGCTCGAGGACCGGCCTGTGCTTTCGCTCTACGATTTCGCGAATTTCGAGGCGGGGCTGGGCGGCGCGCGGGCGGCGCGAGACGCGCTCGGGTGGATGCGGCGGCGCGCGGTGGAGCACGGATTGCCGGGACTGCACCTCCAGACCATTGCCCGGCGCGACGGTCGCCGTGCGCGCGGCGCGCTCGGCGCCGATGCCGGTTTCGACAGCGCGACCAGTTACCAGTTCGTTCATGATGCCCGCGGCGAAGGCGACTACGTGGGCTGGGCCGCGAAAGCCATGGCGGCGTGGGACGACCATGAACGGGCCTACGGCCGCTATTTCCCGCAGGTGTCCGTCGGCTGGGACAACACCCAGCGAATGCCCTCGGCGCGAACAGCCGTGACCGGCGCGACGCCGGACGCATTCGAGGCCTGCCTCTGGCGAGCCCGTCGCTATCTCGACGCGCGCCCGGATTGCCCGCCCCTCGTGGTGATCAACAGCTGGAACGAGTGGACGGAGGGCAGTTATCTGCTGCCCGACCTGCGCTGGGGCTACCGCTACCTGCGCGCCGTCCGGAACGTGTTCGGTGGACCGGCGGCCGCCGCGCTCAATCGAGGTGAAACACCTCGACGAGGTCGCGCGACACCGGACTGTTGTCCGGGTTCGAATCCATGATCTCGCGCATGTGCGCCCACCAGCGGCGGACGACGTCGCTGCCGGCGGCGCTGCGCCACCGCGCCTCGTCCTCGATCTCGACGTAGGCAAAGAGCTGACGGGTTTCCGGGTGCAGGAAGATCGAGTAGTTGCGCGCGCCGCGCGCCTTCAGCGCCGCCGCCAGTTCCGGCCAGATGGGATTGTGCCGCCGCCGGTACTCGGCTTCCTGTCCCGGGTGCAGTTGCATCACGAAGGCCTTGCGGATCATCGTCGTTCCTCCGGCATTGCGTCCGCGAGCGTGCGCGCGCAGCCGCCGCCGCGCAAGGCGAAAAGAAAGGCTGCGCGGCGGGGCCCTCGATATCCCGACCGCGACCGGGAAAGGCCGCTGCACGGGCCGGCGAGCCTCCCGGCGGTCTCGACGCCGGGGCGGGACACCCTCCGCGCGGCCGAAGCGCATGACGGGTTCCTGCCGCAAGGTCGGGCGCGCGGATCCACGTTGCTGGGTTTATGCTTTTCCAAGGGTGGGAAGCGGGGCACACTCTGCGTTCCTAGATTTGGGAAAAAGGCCATGACGACGCTGACAAGAACGAGCGCGGCCGGCCGGTGCCGCCGCAGCCGCCGGCTGATCGGCGCGCTGCTGGCCGGCGCGGCGGCGGCCGCGGCGGATGAGCGCGTGGCCCTTTCGCTCTCCGCCAAGCCTGACGGCGACGGGGTCGAAGCCCTCGACTATCCCGTGACGTTCCCCGGAGACGCGACCGCGCACCTGCGGACCGCGACAGAGCAATGGCGCACGTTCCGCGCGCTGGAATTCCACATCCAGTGGCCGGCGGACGCGCCGGCGGATGCGCAGGTCCTCGTATTCATGAAAGACTGGGACTACTACTGGTTCCAGTGGCTGGCGCCCGCGCGTCCCCGGCCCGGCGCGACGACTCGGTTCGCCGCGGACCTTTCGCCGGGCGCGGCGGGCTGGGAACCGGTCGGCCACTTCGGCGCGTGGCAGTTCCGCACGCGGATGGAACCGCGCGAGTTCGGCATTCGGGTGTTCAGCGAGTCCCCCTGGAGCGGGCAGTTCCGCATCGAGCGCGCGGCAGGCCTCGTGGCGCCGCCGGACACGCGGCCGCCCGTCATCCGCGAC
>CAYLTB010000002.1:0-54885 GCA_964386675.1 uncultured Verrucomicrobiota bacterium | reverse complement strand
CCCGAAAAGGCAAGGTCCGCGGCAAACTTCAGCCGGCCGGTGACGCGCTCCTCGACGCCATGGCGTCG
This sequence comes from uncultured Verrucomicrobiota bacterium, assembly GCA_964386675.1. Classification (GTDB taxonomy): domain Bacteria; phylum Verrucomicrobiota; class Kiritimatiellia; order PWTM01; family PWTM01; genus CALGXT01. The sequence continues at coordinate 54,817 of CAYLTB010000002.1, read as the reverse complement.
GGCCGAGAAAGCGCTGGAGGCTTCCATCGTCATGCTTGAAGGGTCCGCCCTCCACCTTACGGGCCGGCCGCGGCCAGGTCAAACCCGCGCGCCAGGGCCGGCGGCGCGCGGCCACCCGCTGCCGACCCGCGGACGGCGGAGCGCTATCCGATCTTTTCGCGGGCGGCCTCCGGGAGTAACATGGGGCGGGTTCCAACCCTTGGAAACCGACGGCGACCGCAATTCCAGGGCTTGGAACATCCCAACCACGGAAAGAAGGCCAGCATGAGTAGTTCACCGAAAGAGTTCCGCAGGGCCGCCGCGATCCTGCTGTGCGGGGCTGCCGCGGCCGTGGCGCAACAGTCCCCGCCTCCGGAGGGCCGGGAAATCGAGGTGAAGTCCACGCTCGATGGCGAGCTGCAGAAGTGCATCCTCTACGTCCCATCCAACTACGACCCCGCGAAGCCCACCCCGTTGCTGGTGACGCTCCATAGCTGGGGCGGCAATTACCGCGAGAAGGGCGCGCTCGCGATCCCGGAAGCGGCGCGGCGGGGCTGGATTGCACTGATGCCCGATTACCGCAACGGCAACAACCACCCGAAGGCATGCGCCTCGCCGTTTGCGGTGCAGGATATCGTGGACGCGATCGAGCACGTCGGCGCGAATTACAACCTCGACCGTTCGCGCATTTATCTCATCGGCGCCTCCGGCGGCGGGCACATGGCGCTGGTCATGGCCGCCAGGCATCCCGAGATCTGGGCGGCCGTTTCGGTGTGGTGCCCGATTTCCGATCTCGTCGCCTGGCACCGGGAGCATCGGCCGGAAAACAGCCGCGTGAAAAAGGAGGGATTTTCCGCGGGGATTATCCGGAACCTCGAACGGGTGTGCGGAGGGCCGCCGGGCGCCAGTGCAGCGGTGGATCGCGAATACGCCGAACGCTCGCCGATCCACTTCATCGAGAAGGCGAAGGACGTGCGGATTCAGATCAACCACGGTGAGCAGGACGACCTGGTGGACGTACACCACGGCCGGGACGCGTTCGAACGGCTACAGGCCGCGGGCGCTCAAAGGGCAACGCTGAACATCTTCGCCGGCGGGCACACGCTGAAGATGCCGGAAGCGGCCGCCTGGGTGGAGGCGCAGGGCGCCCGCGACCGGGGCCCTCGGTAAACACCGCATCCGCACCGGCGCTGTTACCCGCGAACCCTATCGCGCGGCGTCACGGATCGCGCGCCAGCGGGCGGCCTGGTCCGCATCCGTTTCGAGCGGCAGAAAGCCCATCCGCAGGTAGAGCCGCAGCGCGCTGATGCGGTAGTCGTCGGTCTTGAGATAGATTCGCCGGTAGCCGGCGGCGCGGCAGCGGGCGATGGCGGCCGCGCAGACCGCCTCGCCGAGCCGGCGGCCGCGGAATTCCGGCGCCGTGGCCACCCAGCCGAGTTCCGCGCCGAACGGATGCCGTTCCGACGGCCGATGGTTGGCCATCGCCGTGGCGGCCAGACGCCCGTCGGGGCGATGCTCGATCACAAAATGCCCGTCCGGCAATTGGTGCTGCCGCCATTCCGTCAGCCGGCTTGCCGTCCAATCGAATCCCGCGCTGCGCATCAGCTCGGCGTGCGCCTCCTCCTCGCCCTCCCCCAGCAGGCGCAATTCGAAATCCGGCGGCAGCGGGGGAGATGGCGCCGGCCGGTCCTCGGGCCAGATCATTTCGAGTTGTTTCGGTTTCGGAGCGCTCATCGTCGGCCTGGCCCTCTCGGCGCTCCCGTCCAGGGGGCGCTTTCGAAAGTTGGGCCGCTTATACCACGAGCAGGGCCGACGGGAACAATAGGAAGAGTCCCCGCCCGCCGTGGAAGCCGAATCCGAAGCGCACGGCGCGGAACACGGCCGCGGCCGGTGCCCGTGCGCGATGCGGCCGATCTCCGTGTTCGACAACCCGGATCGCCCGGTCTAGAATACTGGATAAAGCGGGCCTGCGCCGGGTCGTCCGGGCCGCCCGGGGAGCGATTCATGACAAAGCATCAAATCATGGCGGGTATTGTCGCGTTGTGCTCCGCCGGCATTGTCGTCTCGGTATCGGCGAAGGAAATCGTTCTCGAAACGATCGCGCCAACGCAGGAACGCGAGGCGATCGTCTGGAACGTGGACCGCGAAATCACCGGCTTCCGAGTCGAGGTCGTCGAGGGCCGGCCCATCATCAACAAAGTCAAGCTGGTGCGCGGCGAGGAATGGGGCGTCGGCGCCTATTTCAGTTCCGGCCAACCCCTGGAAAAGAAGTGGGATGCGCCCCGGCACGCCGGCCAAATCGGCGTGAATCTTGACAACGCACGGCAGACGAAGCTGCGGCTGATAGTGTACACCCGTTAGCGCTGCGGACCTCAAAGCGGAGCATGATTTCCTCCGGGGCCATCCTGCGCAAGTCCCCTTCTCCGCGCCTGGTTGCCGCTGCGCTCGCCGCCTCCTGGGCACTGAACGCCGGCCGCGCCGCCGCCCAACGGCCACCGGAAGTCGCGCGCGGCGCCGCGCCTGCATGGGTCGAGTGGCTGACCCCGGACTTCGCGCCGGCGACCCCACAGGAACTGGCGGACGCGGGCGGCTGGTTTATGCTGCTGCTCGACCTACAGACGGATGTTTCATCCGAAACACAATTCGTCCACGAGGCGGTGCGGCTGCTGAATCCGGCCGGGTTGGAGCGCTGGTCCAAGCTGCTGATCGTCTTCGATCCGTCCTATCAGCGTGTCACGCTGCACCGGCTGTGGATCCAACGCGACGGCACGCGCATCGAGCTGACGGAGCGGCAGGCGATCACGGTCCGGGAACGCGAGCCGAACCTGGAGCGGAACTTCTACGACGGCACGATCACGCTGGAGGCCCTGATCGAGGACCTGCGGCCCGGCGATGTCGTCGAATGGGCCTATTCGATTCGCGGCCGGAATCCGATTTTGGGCGGGCGCTACGCGGACAGCTTCAACCTGTCAGCAACCCTTCCGGTGCGCCGGTGGCGGACGCTGATCCGGTTGCCGGAGGACCGGGTGGAGGCCTTCGCGCTGAAAACATTCAATGGCGCGGATCGCCTGGTGGAGCGCGACGGCGCGAGCGTCCGGGCGGACCTGCGCGACGCGTGCGCCGTGCGGCCGATGGCGTACGCGCCCTCGTGGTTCTTCCCGTATCCGCGGTTCGAGATCAGCGAATTCACGGACTGGGCCGCCGTCGCGGACTGGGCGTCGACGTTCTATCTGCGGGATGAGCCGCTGCCCGAAGAACTCCAGCCGGTGCTCGAAAAGTTGCGGCAGACCGGCGACCCCGACGAGCGGTTGCGGGCGGCGCTGCAATTCGTGTCGGAATCGGTGCGGTATGTCGCCGTCGCGTCGGGCATCCACTCGCATGCGCCGTATCCATTGGCGGACGTTGCGCGGCGGCGCTTCGGCGACTGCAAGGACAAGGCCATCCTGCTCGTGGCCCTGCTGCGCGCCGCCGGCATCGAGGCCTGGCCGGCGCTCGTGAACACGGATCTGCGCCACACGATCGCGAACAGCCTGCCGTCGCCGATCGTTTTTGACCACGTCATCGTCGAGGCGCGCGTGAAGGACGGACGAACCCTGTGGGTGGATCCGACCGCGCCGTTCCAGCGCGGCCCGCTGGACCGGCGTTTCATGCCCGCCTACGGTTTTGCGCTGCCGGTCCGGAAAGGGGCGACGACGTTGAGCGTGGTTCCGGGCAGCGGGGCGGAAAGCTCCGCAATGGATGTCATCGAGCGGTTCATCCTGCCGGAGCGCGAGGGCGACCCGGTGCGGCTCGAGGTGCGCACGACGTTCACGGGTGTCGAGGCCGACCGGATTCGCGCGCAAGTGGCGGCGACGCCGGCGCGGGAGATTCAGGATCAATACCGCAATTTCTATGCCCGGCGTTACCACCGGGTCGAGGCCGGGCATCCGCTGGCCGTGCGCGACAATGAGGACGAGAACCAGATCGAGGTCGAGGAGCAATGGCTGCTGGCCGATCCCTGGAAAGAGGATGCGGATACAGGGATGCCGGGACTGTTCTTCGAGCCCATTTTCGCGCCCCATTTGCATGCGCGGCCCGGCGCATCGGCGATCGCGCGCCCCATAGCGCTGGCCTACCCGGTCCGGATTCGACATCTGATCAAGGTCGAATTGCCGTTCGAGCTCCCGCTGCCCACGGAACAGAACCGCGTGAAAACCGCCTACTGGCGTTTTTCGTTCAACACGATGCCGGTCGGCCGGACCTATTCGATTCTCTACCATTACCAGACGTTCAGCGACCACGTCCCCTACCCGGATCTGGCCGAACACCGGCGCGCGCTGGAAAAGGCGTCAACGACCAGCTCGCACATGATCTTCCATCCCTGGCGTTTCCAGCGCCAGCCGTCGCTCCGCCCCCGCCCCTGAACGGCCGGTCCGTCTCATGCCCCCCAAACCGCCAACGGCCGTCCGAAGCCCGGGGCGGGCGCGCGCGGCGCGCGGCGCAATCCGGGTTCGGATCATCACCTTCCATCGCGCGGAAGCGGCGATCCGGTCGGTGCGCGACGCCGTCTTCGGCCGCGAGCAGCATGTACCCCGCGCGCTGGACTGGGACGGCGAAGACGCGGCCTGCGTGCAGGCGCTCGCGCGGTCGGCGGAAGGCCGCGCGATCGGCACGGGGCGGCTGCGCGCCGATGGCAAGATCGGCCGGATGGCGGTGCGTCGTCGCTGGCGGGGACGGGGGGTCGGCACGGCGCTGCTGCGCGCACTCGTCGCCGCCGCACGGCGGCGCGGACTTCGGCGCGTGTACCTCCACGCGCAGCTCTCGGCGGCTGGGTTCTATGCGCGCCACGGTTTCATCGCCCGCGGCCCGCGGTTCTACGAAGCCGGCATCCTTCATGTCCGCATGTCACGGCGGCTGGACTGACGCAAACGCCGGCCAACCCACCGGGCCCACCCTCGTTCCGATTCAAAAAAGCGGACGGCACAACGGTGGCGGAGGCGCGCGCCCAGCGTCGCACCGTCGGTCTTTTGTCGGAGCTGCGCCGCTTGTTGCGGCCGGAACAAAGGCAAGCGAAGTGTAATAGTTAGACTTGACGGTTTGTTCAGCAATTATGATACTTTGCGCCGGAATCTATTGGCCCAGGGTCTCGCATGAGCGTCGGCCAAAAGATCTGCACCGCAGCCGGTGAAACAGCACGGACACGGCAAATCTTTGGGCCAAGATCGACGCCTGCTGAGACATGCCGGAGGGTTGGACCAATGAAGAAGCGTTTGAATTGTCTGTGGCAAGGAGTCGTCGCCGTCGGCATGGCGGCAGGGTGGATCGGCATCGCTCGAGCCGATGTACTCACCGACGATTTTTCCGGGGCCGCGATAGACGGTAACAAGTGGTTTTTGCCGAGCTATCAATCCGGCCAGGGCCAGTTGGTCCAAACCGCGGGCCAATTGGAGTTTCGAGGAGATGTTTCCCCTGTCTACGGTCGCGCGGGGGCCGGTGTAGTATCCAGGGCGCTGGGGCTGACCTCCGCGAGCTGGTCCGCAGAGGTCAAGATTCGGCTCGACGGTGGCACGGATCCATTCCCGTTTCCGGGAATGAGCAGCAACGATTTCGTTTCCGCCAATTTCATTGTGGAACCGGGAAATCTCGGCACTGGCATTTATGACGAGCACGCCTTTGAAGCGAATCTAGCCTACGTGGACAGATCCATCTTCGGCGGTTCAGGATTCGGCCATGCCCTGCGTCAGAGCGGGCGAATCAATGACGTTGAGAACGACGTCATCGCGTCGTTGAGCTCTTCCGGCCCGGTAATGCTGGGTTTCCGCATCGAATACAACGAAACGACGCGTCGGCTCAAATTCCTCTACGACACCGGTTCGGGTTTTGTCCAGTTCGGGAACGAATTGGACACCACTGCATGGAACATGGTCGCCGGCGATTATTTCTTCATCAACGTGGGCGGCGTCGCGCAAACTTTGACGGGAAACCCGCCGACGACGACGTATTCGGTCGGCGCCGGCCAACTCTATTTCGACGACTTCAATGCATCCGGCGCCGGAATCACGATCATCCCGGAGCCGACGTTTGGCGCGCCGCTGGTGGTGCTGGCCATGGCCCTGATCCGAGCCACTCGGCGCCGGCATCGGTGCCGCGCCGCTTGAGCGTGCCGCGCACGGCGACGGGCGGCCATATGCCCGTTCCAAGGACCGGAGCGACGGCGGCGCAGGCCGCCGGAAGGCCGGTGTTGTTGTCCGATCCAGCGGAGTCACGATTCCCCCTGAAAGTTCTTGCACACGTCCGGCGGATCGGGCACAGTCGCGGCCCGCTGCGCGCTTTTACGGACGCGGGCGGCAGATGCAGGGTTGGGAGAGCAGCACCATGTACACGGCATCGGATTTGCGAAAAGGGTTGAAGATCGAGCTCGACGGCGTGCCGTACGAGGTCGTCGAGTACAACTTCGTCAAACCCGGCAAAGGCCAGGCGATGTATAAGTGCCGCATCAAGAACCTTATCACCCAGACCACCCAGGACCGCACGTTTCGCGAGGTAGACCAGATCGGCAAGCCCGACCTTGAACAGCGCACCGTTCGCTACTCCTACCACGACGGCCACAACCATGTGTTCAGCGACCCCAAGACCTTCGAGGAATTTCCGCTGAACGAGGAGACGCTCGGCGACGCGCGCTTCTTCCTCGTGGACGACGTCGAGGTCAGCCTGCTATTCCACAACGGGCGCGTGATCGGCGTCGAATTCGTAAAACCGTTCGTCGAGAAGCAGATCGTCGAGACGGAGCCCGGCGTGCGCGGCGACACGGCGACGAATGTCACCAAACCCGCGAAAATAGACAGCGGCTACGAACTGCGCGTCCCGCTGTTCATCAACCAGGGCGATTGGGTCCGCATTGACACGCGCACCGGCGAGTACGCCGACCGGGTCAGCAAGGGCTGAGTCCCGCGTCCCGCGCCCTCGGCCGTGAACCCGGACCTGGAGTCCCTGCGCCGGAAGCGGCCCGCGCTCGCGGCGCGAGCGGCGGTCCGGTCCGCGATCCGCGCGTTTTTCGATGCGCGCGGTTTCCTGGAAGTGGAAACGCCCGTTCGCCTGCGCGCGCCCGCCCTCGAAACCCATATTGACGCCGAGCCGTCCGGCGAGTCGTTTCTGCGCACCTCGCCGGAGCTGCACTTGAAGCGGCTGTTGGCCGCGGGCTACGAGCGAATCTACCAGATCGGCCCTTGCTTCCGGCGCGGCGAACGCGGCCCGCGTCACCGCCCGGAATACACGATGCTCGAGTGGTACCGCGCGCATTCCGATTATGACGAGATCCTCCGCGACGCGCGCGCGCTCGTGGAGGCCGCGGATGCGGCGCTTGCAAGGCCCCCGCCGGCCCGCGAGTTCCGGGCCGACGCGCCTTGGCTGGAACTCACGGTTTCGGAGGCCTTTCGGCGGCACGCCGGATGGGACCCGGTCGCCGCATGGGATGCCGACCGCTTCGACCTCGATCTGGTCGAGCGGGTCGAACCGGCGCTGCCGCGCGACCGCGGGGTCGTGCTGCGGGATTACCCGGCGGCGGCGGCAGCGCTGGCGCGCTTGAAACCGGACGATCCGCGGGTCGCGGAGCGCTGGGAGCTTTATCTCGGCGGCGTTGAGATCGCCAACGCCTACTCCGAACTGGCGGATGCAGCCGAACAGCGCGCCCGCTTCGAGCAGAGCGCCCGCGATCGGGCCGCGCGCGGCAAGCCGGTTTATTCGCTGGACGAAGCCTTTCTGGCCGCGCTCGCCGCCGGGCTGCCGCCATCCGGCGGCGCCGCGTTGGGCGTGGACCGCCTGGTCATGGTTCTGATCGGTGCGGAACGAGTGGACGAGGTCATCGCTTTCTCGGAGGAATAGCGCGCGGCGTGGCGACGCCGACCCCGGCCGCGACGCTGCGCCGGGTTCATCGCCGCCGGACGGTCACGCGCGAGACCTCGACCTCGCCGGTGAACCGGCCGCCAATCCGGACTTCGATCTCGCGCCCGCCCGCCGGAATGTCAAACGTCCCCTCGGCGGCCCACCAGTTCTCGCGCCGCCGCTGGTTCGGGAACTTGGCGACAAAATTCGGCAGGGTTTCCTCGCCTGCGCCCGTGGCGCGGGTCAACGACACGGCCCAGCCGACGTTGCCGCTGAAATCCGCGCTCCGGCGGAAGTGCGCCTCGACCGTGATCCGCTGTCCCGATGCCACGCGCACCACGGGCCCCCGCGCGAAAAGGTCGCGATCCTCCGCCTCGGAACGTAGCCGCAGAACCGGCGCGCCCTCCAGACTGAGCTCGACCGCGACCGATTGCCGGCGTCGGTTGCCGCGGTGGATTGCCCAGCCTTCGATGATCGCGCCGGGCAGCGACGCGCGCGCGGGCAGCGGGGCGAGGTTCTCGTCCACGGCCCGGTCCGCGGCGACTACGGGAGCGGCCGGCCGGCCCTCCAGGGTGTCGCCGCGTTCCCGTTGCCTTCGCCACGTCCATGCGCCGGCGAGGGCGGCAGCGGCGAACCCCAACAGCGCCAGCGCCAGCGCCAGGCCCTTCCACGCGCGCACCTGCCGCCGCAGTCCCTCGATCTCGGCGACGGCAACGGCGGCGCGCGCGCCGCGCGTGGCATCGGTCGGCGGACGGAATCCCAACTGGGGGCGCAGCGGCGGCACGCCCGCGCGCGGATCGTGGCGCAGCACGGGGTCGCCGTCCGCCGGCAGGCCGGCCGCGCGCAAGGCGTCGCCGTAGGCATCGAGATCATAGGGCACGCGGCGGAAGTACAGCGCGCGTGCCGTCGAGTCGTAGAGACAGTAGGACGCGCGTGCATCGCCGTCGCGCGGCTGTCCGACGGAACCGACATTGACGAGGTAGCGCCGGCCGCCCTCGATCTGGACATCCTGCGGGGGGACGCGGCGCGGCGTGCCGCTGGCGCCCAGCAGGAAGAGGCCGGGGCTATGCGAGTGGCCGACGAACAGCAGCGGCTCGGGCGCGGCGCGCCAGGAGGGCGCGGCGTCTTCCGGCTCGATGATGTAGTTGAAAAGCGCCGGCGCGGCAAAGTCGCCATGGGCGCAGCGGAAGCCCGGCCCCTTCAACATCAGCGGCCACCCCGCGAGCAGGCGGAGGGCGTTCCGGTCGAGCCGCTCGCGCGTCCAGCGAATCGCGATGCGGGCGCGATCGCTGAACAAGTCCTCGTCCATCAGCCCGGCGACGGCCGCCTCGTGGTTTCCGAGCACGAAATGGTGGACGACCGCGTGGACGGCTTCGAGCACCTCGGCCGGATGAGGACCGTAGCCGACCGTGTCGCCGAGGCAGATGACGCGCTCGGCGCCGAGCGCCGCGAAATCGAGATGCACGGCCTTCCACGCCGGACCGTTCGCGTGCAGGTCGGACACGATAGCGTATTTCATGGGTCGCTCAATCCGGCCTCGCGGGCCGGCCGCCCCGCGAGGGCCGGCGATATTCTACATTGAAAAACCGCCTTTCGGGGTTAGAGTATCATTCGAATCGGTCAACGCAACTCACGAAGGGAGAACCCGCATGATCAGCAAGAAAATGGCGGACGCGATCAACGGCCAGATCAACAAAGAAATCTACTCGGCCTACCTCTATCTCTCGATGTCGGCCTGGAGCTCGGCGAAGAACCTGAAAGGCTTCGCGGGCTGGTTTGCCGCGCAGGCGAAGGAGGAGCTGGGCCACGCGCTGAAGTTCTACAAGTATCTGGAGGAGCAGGGCGCGGCCATCCGTCTGCAGGCGATCGAGGCGCCGACCGCGACCTTCGCCTCGCCCACCGCCGCCTTCGAGGCGACGCTCAAGCACGAGCAATTCATCACGCAGTCCATCCACAAGCTGATGGACCAGGCGATCGCCGAGAAGGACCACGCGACGCAGATCGTGCTCCAGTGGTTCATCACCGAGCAGGTCGAGGAAGAGGCGAACGCGACGGCCATCGTTGAGAAACTGCGGCTGGTCGGCGAGCACCCGCACGGCTTGTTCATGGTGGACCACGAGCTGTCGGCGCGAAAGCCGGCCTGAACCCGATGCGTGCGCCCCGTCCGGCCGAGGGACACAGGGCACGCGGGGTCTGTGGTCTATGGCTCGGCGTGAGCCTGTTGACGGCGTGTGGCGCCGCGGGCGCGGGTCCCGCGGCGCCGCCTTCGGTCTCCCGTTCCGCGCAACCTGTCATGAACACGAACAAGATCGTCAAGACCGATGCGGAGTGGCGCCGGATCCTCACGCCGGAACAATACCGAGTGACCCGGCAAGGCGGCACGGAATGCGCCTTTACCGGTGAATTCTATCGGCACAAGGGCAACGGCATTTACCACTGCGTTTGTTGCGAGGCTCCCTTGTTCCGCTCGGACGACAAGTTCGAGTCGGGCACCGGCTGGCCGAGTTTCTTCCGACCTGCCGCGCCGGATGCGCTCGACCAGCTTGAAGACCGCAGCCACGGGATGGTGCGCGTTGAGGTGCGCTGCCGCCGGTGCGACGCGCACCTCGGCCATGTTTTCCCCGACGGCCCGAAGCCGACGGGGCTTCGTTTCTGTATCAACTCCGCGGCGCTGAAGTTCGTGCCGAACGCCGGCGGCGCGCCCCAACCCTAGACCCGACGCCTTTTCCGCCATGAAGAATGCCGGAGAAAAGGACCAACGTCTGCCCCCTTGGAATCCCTTTGAGGACTGGAAGCACATTGATGTGCCCTGGATTCGCGTGAAGATCAGCCCGGAGGATCTCCGGCGATTCACGCGGCGCAGCAACTTCTGGGGCCTGCTGCAGACCCTGGGATTCCTGGCCTTGGTGACCGCGACCGGCGCGTTGGCCTACTATGCCTTTCTGAACCGCCGCTGGGGATGGATGGCGGCGGCGCTTTACGTTCACGGCACGTTCTACAGCTTCTTCGGCCCCGCGCTCCACGAGCTGGGCCACAACACCGTCTTCGCCAGCCGATGGCTGAACGTGTGCTTCACGACTTTCTTCGGCCTGCTCAACTGGGCGAAGAACCCGCATCTGTATCGCCTGAGCCACCAAGGCTACCATCACCGCTATACGCTCTACGAGAACAGCGACGGCGAGGATGTCCCCAACTACGTCAATCTGCGGCCCCGGCTCATCTTCGATCTGTTTTTCCGCGTGTTGAGAATCAAGGCGCTGATCCACAATCTGGGCCGCCTGTTCACCTTGAAGCCGACCAGCGCCGGCTGGCGAGGACGCGGTTACCGGCTCGACAACTGGGAGCGCTTCATCCTCGAGCGCGCGAGCGACGAGCAGCGCCGGCAGGTGCGACGCCATGCGATCGCCTCACTGGTCTTCGTGCTCGCCTTCTCCGCCGCAGCCATCGCGGCCGGCCACTGGTTCCTCATCGTGCTCGTCCCGCTCGCGCCGTTCTACGGGGCCGGCGTTCTCGGCTTCTTGACCGGCCTGCAACAGCATGCGGCGTGCCTGGCAAACACCCCGGACTTCCGGCTCTCCTGCGGCAGCATGCGGTTGGATCCGCTGACGTCGTTTCTGTATTGGCGGATGGAATACCATACCGAGCACCACATGTTCGCCGCCATCCCGTGTTACAACCTCAAGGCCTTCCGGCGCTTCGTGGACGACCAGATGCCGCCGCTGGAACCGGCCGTGCCGCGGCTGTTCCGCGTGGCCCGGCGCTGCAAGGAAATGTGGGGCTCGCCCGCGCGATGGCGGGAGATTCACGGACGGTTCAAGGGGCTCTGACTCCGGTCGGCGCGCGATGCGCCGGGCAATATCAGACCGTTCCGCAGCGGGCCGCCGCGCTATTCGCCGGCCTGCTCGTTGGTGATGTCGTCCCAGGTCGCATTATTGTCCGCATTCGGACCGCGCGAGAGAATCAGATACGAAAAACGGGACCGGTTCGTGTAGTAGTAGGGGCGGCCCCAGGGATCCTCGGCGTCCGCCGGATGCCGAAAGTCCTTCGCTATCGTCGAAAGCACAGCCCAGTTCGCGTTGGTCATGGGACCGTTGAACGTCTGATCCGGATATTTGCCCCGCTGGACCCGGAACTCTTCGAGGGCGATCTTGATCTTTTCGAGGCCCGCGCGCGCGCGTTTGCGGTCCGACTCGCGCTGAATGAAGGAGCTCCCCGCGACGATGATGCCCGCCAAGATGGCGATGATCGCCATCACGGCCAGCATCTCGACCAGCGTGAATGCGGCGGCGCGGCGGCCTTGCAAGTTGCGTTTTATCGTCATCGTTCGGCCCAGCCTTTCCGGCCGCATTCTCGACCGCCGCTTCCGCCCAAACAAGCCGAAAAAACGCCGGTCACGATCCGCCGAGCGCGGCCAGCGCACGGCGGTAGGCTTCCGGCGCGCCCAGGTCGAACCGGCGGCCGCGCACGAGCACGCCGGTGAATCCCTCCTCCTGTCGAAGCCGGTCCAGACAGGACGTGAGCTGAAACTCGCCGCGTTCGCGCAGGCCGCGCCGGATGTTTTCATCCAGCAGCGAGAAGATCCGCGGCGTCAGCGCGTACTGACCGAACAGCGTCAGCACGCGGCCATCTTCGAGCCCTTCAACGCGCAGGTGCTCGCGTGCGTAGTCGGGGTCCGGCTTTTCGATGAACTCCGAGATCGCCAGCCGCCCGTCCGACTCCCAGACGCCGGTGACGCAACCGAAGTGGCGCGACTCCGCTACCGGGGCCGTCGCCAGGCCGACGACACTGCGGCCTGTGCGCTCGAATTCCTCGACCAGTTGCCGCGCGCACGCCGCCGCGAGGTCCGACGCGTAGAGGTGATCGCCCAGCATCAACAGGAACGGCTCGTCGCCGACCCACTCGCGCGCGCACCAGACGGCGTGGCCGAACCCTTCCTGTTGAGCCTGCTCAACCACCGTCACCCGGCGGCCCAGATCCGCCAGTTGCCGGGCGTACTCCTGATCGGCGGGGGAGAGCTTCTGCCAGTGCTCGATCGGCGGCGGCTCGTGGAAGAAACGCTCAAACAGCGCGCGGTCGCCCGGCTGCGTTACGATCGCCACCTCCTCGACGGCCGCCGCCAGCGCCTCCTCGACGATCGCCAGAATCGCTGGCTTTGCGCGCCCATCGCGGCCGATGACCGGGAACAACTCCTTTTTCACCGCCTTCGTCGCCGGAAACAGCCGGGTGCCGAAGCCGGCCGCCGGAATCACCGCCTTGCGCAGCCGTCGCGCCGGCTCGATGGTCAGGGCGAGGCCCGTCATGTGGAGTTCGTCGCGAAGAATCTGAATCACTCGATCCTGCGCCGCGGCGTCGCGCACGAGGAACTGCGCCGTGCCGTCGCCCTGCGAGCCGACGCCCTTTCCCCCAAGGACATGCGGCTGCAGCGCGGGATGCGCCAGCGTCCGGTGCAGCACCGGGGCGGTCAACTGTGACGGGCAGACCGGCTGGAGGTGGCGGTCGAACTCCGCCTGCGCCTCGTTCATCAGCGCGCCGAGCCGGTCCCGATCGCCGGCGCGGATCGCCTCGGCGGCCGCACGCGTGATCCGAGCGCTGATCGGGCCGAGATATTCCTGCGCGGCGCGGTGCTGCTCATTCTCGGCGAACGGATAGCAGCGGTTCAGCTTGCTGAGGATCTCCTTTGTGTCTTTGAAGGCGTTCAGGTCGGCGATGACGTAGTGCAGCGGCGCGCCGACGCGGATTTCCGCCACGTCGAGCCGGTCGCCGTCGAAGGTCATCAGAATGGGCCGGCTGCCGAACGCGCAACCCTGATCGAGCCGCCCGCAGCGCGAGGGCGTCGTAATCTCGCCCAGGTAGGCATACTCCATCTCGCCGCGTACCGTGAGCTTCAGGTCATAGAGGCGGTTGAACGCGCGCGCGACCAGCACGCAGATCGCCGCGCTCGAAGAGAGGCCTTTCTGGACCGGCAGATCCGTCCGGTGGTTGTCTATCTCCAACCCGCGCACGCGATAGTGCGTCAGGATCTGGTGCGCGACGCCGGCCGCGTAGCTGAAAAAGCCGCCCGCCTCCGCGATTTCGCGCAGCCGGGCGCGATCCATCGGCGCTTCGAACGGCCCCTTGCGCGTGCCGTCGGGCAACGCCGCGCGGAGGATCAGCTTGTTCGGGTGCGGACGGACCGTCGCGTAAATGCCCTGGTTGGTGCCGACGACGATCGCCAGCCCCCGCTCAATCGCGCCATTGATGCGCCGGTAGCCGCCCGCCCAGTCCGTGTGCTCGCCGAACAGACAAATCCGCCCCGGCACGAACAATTCCATGGCTCGTTCCCCCGCCGCGCGCGACCTCGCGCGCGGTGCTGCTCTCATACAACCCCGCCCGCGGCCCCGGCAAGCGCGAAGGCTTTCGATGCCTCCGGCGCGGCGTCGGCCTCGGGAGAATCGGCCGGCGAACACCGGATAGGGGTAGGGAAGACGGTTTGAACGTCTCCCCTCCCTCCGAACCGTACTGGCGGATTTCCCGCATACGGCTCTCCAGTCGGAAGTCTTACCGTCAAGCGGACTGGCTCGCGGCCCTGCGGGTGTCGGTCAGACTGAAGTACCCCATCGCCGCGAAGTAGGCATTGTTCCATCGGTGATGATCCCGCCCCCGTCCGCGCCCTCGCAGGCCCGCCCGTTTGCGGAGTATCGCCCTCAAGCGTCCACGGATCCATCCGTCCAATTCGGGGAACGTTTGGATATTGCTGTGCTTGAAGTATTCGTACCATCCCCGTGTCGTCCGATTGACCGTCGCGATGATGTCCGGCAGGCTCTTGCCGTTGGCCCGATGCATCGCCGCGCGGATGTCCGTTTTCCGTTTGGCCAGGCTTTTACGCCGGGGCCACCGATCCAGTTTCCCGCGTCGCGTGCGCTCAACGTGGTAGCCGAGGAAGTCGAACCCCTGTCCCGGTTCGTTCAGGTTGACGATACGGGTCTTGACGGGGTGCAACACGAGCCCCTGCTCCTCCACCCAGGCTCTCAGCAGGGCTTGCGCCTCCGCCGCGTCTTCCGGTTTCACGCACAGGATCACCAGATCGTCCGCACACCGGATCATCGTATATCCTGCCCGCCGCATCGCTTGATCCAGCGGGTGCAGATACACGTTCGCCAGCAGCGGACCGATGACCCCGCCTTGCGGTGTCCCGGTTTCCGTGGCTTGCCAGTCGCGCCCCTCCAGCACACCGCGCTTGAGTAACGCTTCCAGCATCGCCATCACGCGCCCATCGGATATGCGCTCGCTGACCCGCGCCAGCCGTCGTTCGTGCGGAATCGTGTCGAAATACCGCTTGATGTCGGCATCCACCACGTAGACGTTGCCCGCCTTCAGTTCCCGATCCACCGCCCGCAGCGCGTCTTTCGCGCCGCGTCCGGGGCGGAATCCGAAACTGTTCCCATCGAACACCGGCTCGAAGATCGGTTCCAAGACGTGTCGCACCGCGCCCTCGCACACCCGATCCCGCACCGTCGGGATACCCAACGGCCGCTTCTCGCGTGTGCCGGGCTTATCTATAAAGACCCGGCGGGCCGCCTGGGGTTGCCATGTGTCGGTGCGCAACGCTTCGCTCAACCGGGTCAGTTCCCCGTCCAGGTCGCGCTCGATCGCCGCCACACTGACATGATCCACCCCCGCCGCGCCGCCGTTGCGCTTCACTTCTCGAAACGCGCTGGCCAGGTTCGCTTTCCGATGCACCTTGTCGATCCGACTGAACCATTTTCCCTTTTGGACCCCGTTTTCCAGGGCCGCCAGCATCCGGTCTGTCCACACGCTCGGTTCCACCCACGCCCAGCGTTGCCGCCGGGCCTGGGCTTCTTCGTCCGGGATAGCCTTTTCAGGCACTCGCGCCGATCTCGTTTCCTCGCCTGTGTCCATTCCGTCTCTTCCTCCCTGTCGCCCTTCGCTCCCACCGCTTTCACGGCGTTCCACGCTACTATGGCGACTCTGACTCCCGCCCGACGCTTCATCGCCCGGCGGGTATCCCCGCTTACTGCGCTTGGCCTTCCATGCCTTCCGCCTCCACCCACCCGACGCCGGAGAACATCGCTTTGTTTCACTCCGCCGTGCTTTGTTCAGCGTGTTCGTTCGATCCCGCTCTGCGGAATCAGGCTTCGCTCGTTCCCTAGCCGGCTCGCCCCGTCGCCTGGCCGTATCGAGTTCCTTATCGTGCGGACGACCTGTTCGTTTCCCGTTGCTCCCCACCTCCGTTCGCACGAACGCAGTTACGTTCCACTATCGCCCGGACGGCAATCCGGACGCGGGAGGACTCGCACCTCCCTGACCAAGCACCCTCACGGGCGCACTAAAGGCGCGCCGTCCCTGCGCGCCGCGGCCGAGCGCTTCGCGCCGCTCGATCCGCTTTCCCGGCTCGGCGCGGACCGCGCCGATGCGCTATGTTTCCCGAGCACATGACCCCGACTTCAGGCCGAGGCGCGTCACGCGCCGATGTGAAGGACCCACGGTTCCGCGAGTGGCGCGCGCATCGTCTGCGCGCCGGTCCGGGTCCGGTTCCGGCCGGCGCGCTTTCCTGGCTCGGATCAAGAGCCCGGTTCTATTTCCAACCCTTGGGAAAACCGGCCCCGCGGTTTTCAACCTTTGGAATCGGCTAATGCATAGCGGCAATTCCAACGACGGCCGCGCGGAACGGCGAACGATAGCGCTCCACGGCATCGTGCAGGGCGTCGGCTTCCGCCCCGCGCTGCACCGGCTGGCGACCGCTGCCGGCATCGGCGGCGAGGTCCGCAACGCGCCCGACGGCGTCCGGCTGGTGCTCGAAGGCCCGCCCGACGCGCTCGACCACTTTCTCGCCGCGTTGCCCTGCCGGCTGCCGCCCCCGGCCGCGATCACCGGCCTGCGCGAGCTGGAGCGCGTCGCGCTTCGCCAACCCGCGCGGCGCGATTTCCTCATCAGCGCGAGCGACGGAACGGGCGCGCCCCGCGTCGTGATTCCCGCCGACCTCGCCGTCTGCGCCGATTGCGCCCGCGAGGTCTTCGACCCGGCGAACCGCCGTTACGGCTATGCCTTCACCACCTGTACCGCCTGCGGTCCGCGGTACACGGTGCTGCGCGGAATGCCGTACGATCGCGCCCGCACATCGCTCGACGCGTTCCCCCTGTGCGCCGACTGCGCCCGCGAATACGGAGACCCCGCCGACCGCCGATTCCACGCCGAATCCATCGCCTGCCCCGCCTGCGGACCCCGCTTGCGGTTCCGGGACTCGGCGGGGCGCGAGACGCCGGGCGACCCGTTGCGCTCCGCGCGCGCGCTGATCGCCGCCGGCGGCATCGTCGCCGTGCGTGGGCTTGGAGGCTACCTGCTGGCCGCCGACGCCTTCCGGCGGGATGCCATCGAGCGGCTGCGCGATAGAAAGCACCGTCTGCACAAACCGCTGGCGGTCATGGCCGCCGCGCTCGATATCGTGCGCCGGTCCTGCGTCGTACCGCCGGCCGCCGTTGAGCTGCTGGCATCGCCCGCGTCGCCGATCGTCATCCTCGACCTGCTCCCGAACCCCGACCCGCGGCTGCCGACCCTCCCACTGACTCCGGACACGCGAACCCTGGGCGTGATGCTGCCTACAACGCCGCTGCATCTGCTGTTGGCGCAGCCGCTCGACGGCGATCCGACGCCCCGGTTCGAGTGGCTCGTGATGACCAGCGGCAATCGCGGCGGCGAGCCGATCGCCATCGCCAACGAGGAGGCGCTGGAACGACTCGCCGGCATTGCCGACGGCTTTCTCTTGCACGACCGCGAAACCCTACTGCGGTGTGACGATTCGCTCTGCGCACTGCCCTGCGGCGCACCGCAACTCTGGCGCCGCGCCCGCGGCTGGGCGCCACGTCCGGTCGCATTGCGCCGTTCGCTCGCGCGTACGGCGCTGGCGTTCGGCGCGCAACAGAAGAACACCATCGCGCTCGGCGCGGGCGATGAAGTCGTGCTCTCGCCGCACCTCGGCGATCTCGACACGCCGGAAGCGATCGAAGGATTGGAACGCGCGCTGGACCGGCTTTTGCGGTTTCTCGCGCTTTCGCCTGAAGTCGCCGCCGTGGATTTGCACCCGGATTATGTCGCAACCCGGATCGGCCGCGCGTGGGCGGCGGCGCGCGGTCTGCCGGTCATCGCCGTGCAGCACCACTACGCGCACGCCGCCGCGTGTCTCGCGGAACACGGCCGCGAGACGGCGCTGGCGCTTGTCTTCGACGGCACGGGCTACGGCCCGGATGGCCGCATCTGGGGTGCGGAACTGCTGCGCGCGGATTTCGCCGGCTTCGAACGGCTCGCGACGTTCGCGCCGGCGCCACTCCCCGGAGGCGACGCCGCCACGCTGGACCCGCGACGACAACTCGTCGGGCGGCTCGTCGCCGCCGGCATCGAACCGGACGCGGCCGCGCTGCGCCGCTGGGGCCTTGCACCGGACGCGTTCGACGTATGGCGACTCCAGATCGCCTCCGGCCTCAACGCGCCGTGGAGCCACGCGGCCGGCCGCGTATTCGATAGCGTCGCCGCGGCGCTGGGCGCGACGAACGGGGCGGCCACCTATGACGGCCGGCCCGCCATCCGACTGGAGGCGCTCGCGCGCCGAGCGGCGCGCGCCGAGGCCGTCCCGTTCGTTGCCGCGGAGCGCGACGGCCTGTTCGTCGTGGATTGGGCGCCGCTGTTCGCGCAACTCGCGGAGGCGCCACCGGACGATCCGGAGGCTTTCGCACTCGGTTTTCACGAAGCCGTCGCCACGGCGTCTCGCCGGATGGCCGACTACGGTGCGGCCCGCACGGGCCTGCGGCGCGTGGCGCTCGGCGGCGGCTGTTTTATGAACCGGCTGCTGAACGAGTTGCTGGTCCCGGCATTGGTGCGGGATGGATTCGAAGTCCTGATCCATCGCGACCTGCCGCCCAACGACGGAGTAATAGCGCTCGGCCAAGCCGTGGTCGCCGGCATGGCACGAACGATCGGCTGACGCCGATTCAGCGACGATCCGGCCGCCCGCCAACAAAGCCGGCCGTCTCGCCGCACTTCCGCGACGTGCGGCTTGCTTTGGGCCGGCACCCCGAAAGTTGCCCATCGTCTCACAATGGTCTGAACATGATCGGGTTGGGGCGCCGCCCCCTGACCGCCATAGCCTTGGCAACGGCGGCGTGGCGTTCGCGGACGGCAAGGACTGCTGTCCCTACCATCGTCGGGCTGTCCCTTCCGCCGGGCGAACGGTAGGACGCGCAATCCCTTGCGCGCCGTATCCCTGGGCCGTTCTCGGCGGCGAGACCCGCTTCCGGCGAGGCAAGCGAGACTGCCGTCGCTGCCCGTCAAAACCACATCGTCAAATGAGCGCGAACCGTCGGGTCGCAAACGAGCAACGGGGGATTGCGCGTAATCCCAACACGGCGAAATCGCAACGGATTTGCCCAATTGCAGAAACCGGAACTACTATTCTCACACTTCCCGCGACGCCGCTTTCTGCACCCCGGGGCGGAGGTCCCTTCCGCCAGCGCCGTTCAAACGAAGGCGACTGCCGTCCGCGCCAAGGCTACAGCGGCTATGAGAGGGGCGACCCTGCCCGACCCTTGTCAGACCATGATGACGATGATCAGTATTATCGCCCCGCACCGCGTGTTCCACCTCCTTTCTTCTGTTCGCGCGACGCATAACCGGGTTTTGGCTCAGCGGCCTGCGGCAGCGCGGTCTCCGAGCCCGGTCCATACAGCGCCCGACCGTCGCGCAGCACCAAGGTTGGCCGGGCGCGGTTTTCCTCGCCTTCGAGCGCAGCGATCCGCTCCCAAACCTGCGCTTCTTCCTGGAGGTACCGCCAACGCGGATCGTCCGGGTGCTGCAAGGGCGGTCCGACGCTGCCGCTCCATTCCGGCGGTGGATCCCGATCGAGCTCGACGGCGGCCGCGGCCGCCTGGCGCGCCGCCGCCAACCGCTCCGCCCCGAAGTCGGCCACCGGCCACGCGCGCTCCGCAATCGTCCTCGGCAGCTCGCTCGTATTCCAAAGGCACAGCACGCCGAGTGCCGGCGCCGGATGTCCGGTGCGCCATTCCCCCGGAAACGCCGGCGCGCCGAAGCGACTGAAGGGCGCTGCGCGCACCGGCCCGGTCTCCGGCGTCTCCAGCACCAGGAAATATCGAAGATACCCTCCGCTATCGGCGGGCCGCAGCAAACGCACCTCGCCCGCCCGCACGGCTCGCCGGCGGCCGCAAAACGGCGCCCGCGCCGGCGCAGGGTACGGGCCCGCGCACTCCGACCGTACGCCCTCGGCCAGCGCACACTCGATCTCCCACTCGCGTAACCACGCGGCGAGCGCCTCGCGCCGACGCATGTCCCGCCGCGAGCTACGGACCGCCGGTAATCGCTTCTGCTTCACAACACGTTTCCTCGTGGGATCCCGAATTCCAAGCCCTGCCGCTCGGTCCAGATCTGTATGGGATCCGGTTTCCGCCCTACCCTGGCCGTTTTCCGTCTCCGTACGGCGTTTCAGACGCGACGCCGTCACATCGCGCATCCGCCCCGCTTCCCGGTCGGCGCGGCCTGGGCTGCCGCTTTAGAGAAGAGTGCGGTGCACGACTTTTCCGATTTTGCCCAATGGAATGCGCGGCGGCTGAGCTCGGCCAGCGCCAAACGCGCGAGCGCGGCCAGGGCTGACGGGGCTTCGCCCCGGCAATCGCGGCGCAGTTGCGCGGCCAGTCGCGCGAGAACGGCGCGGAACGCGGCGTAGAGCATGCTCTTTCGGCACTCGGCCGCCCGCTCGACCGCCGGGTCTGACAGCGTCCGCCCGCATTCCCGCGCCGCGAGCACGATGCGCTCGCGGCGGTCGAGATCCGGCCAGCCGCGCTCCGCGATCACCGCCGCGCATCGCTCCAAGTCGCGCTGCGCAGCTTCGTCGGCGGGGTCGGATTCGCCGGGCAACAGGTCTTCCAGCGTCAGCCGGGCGCCGGCGACGTCCGCGCCCAGCGGCGCCTGAAGCGAATCGGTGCGGGGGCGCGGTCCTTCGCGCGCGAGCCAGGTGCGGACAACATCGCGCATCAGGAGCGCGGCGCCGCCGGTCAGGCGGGCAAGCGGCGGGCCGTCGCCGGCGCGCGCGGCCTCGAACAGCCATTGTTTGTAGCGCTTGCCCGCGCGGGTCTCATCCACGGTCAAATGCGTCTCGAACAGGTGCCAGCAATCGCCGGCCGCGGGCGTGAGCGGATGGGGAACGCGCGCGGCCGGAAACGGCGCGTAGCGGCGGCAGAAGGCGTCGAACCGCGTCACGGCGAATTCACGGAGCCGCGCGGCGGAGGGAGCGGAGCAGGCGGCCAGCGCACAGCGGCGCCGCCACTCGAGGAACGCGAAGAGCAATGCAGACGCGCCCTCCGCGAGAGCGGCGTCGGGCGGCGGCTTCCGGCTGCCTTCCGAATCGCTCATGGGCATCCCGGCGCGTCGGGCGACGATGGTGGAGCGGAGGAGGATCGAACTCCCGACCTCTAGAGTGCGATTCTAGCGCTCTCCCAAACTGAGCTACCGCCCCAGAGTTGACTCGACGAACAAGATAGCGGCCGCCGCTGCGGTTCGCAAGCAAAAAAAGGCCGGGCCGGCGCGCGTACGGCACTGCGATGCCCGCGGATCATGGCGGAAACCGGCCCTGAAGAAGGGAGCGCCGTTCCACCGGGCGCCGAATTCCGGCCCCGCCGCCGATCAGCCGGGCAGGATGCGGAACTGGGGCGGCGCCTGACCGGTGACAGCGGCGTAGATCGCGCCAACGGCCAGCGGCAGCGTGGCGGCCATGATCTCCCCGGCGACCAGTCCGATCATCACTGGTTTGAGTCCTTGGTAGGCACGCGCGCCGCCGTATTTCATGACGAATCCCTTGACGGCCCACCCGAGCAGCACCGAGAAGGCCATCAGGCTGGACTGGTAGGTGCCCATGACCAGGAAGATCAGCGGGTGGAACGGCCAGCGCGCGAATCGGTGACGCAGGAAGGTGAAGAGCAGCGTGAGCGCAAAAAACGCACTGAAAGCGGCCACCTGCTCCGGCTGGGGCGTCGCGCGACCGAAGCGCGCGAGGCCACGGATGGCGGCGGCCTCTCCGAGCGTGCCCTGCGCCTGGAGCGTGCGGGTCATCGCCGAAGCGCGGACGAACGCGCCGCGCGGAACATGGGTGTGCATCCACGGGTGGCCCGCCGTCAGAGCGCCGTGTCGGTATTGCAGATAGATCATGGTCGGAGCGGCGATGAGCAACGCGAGCGCGGCGCCGATCGCACCCCAGCGGGCGACCGCCGCCGGACGCGCGCCGCAGCGCTCTGCGATCCGCAGGCCCATCATCGCGAACGGCATCAGGGCATCTTTCGGGTCGCTCAAAAACATGGCCGTGACCAGCCCGAGCAACAGCAATTGCTCGTAGCCGACCGCCTGCGTGCCCAGAAAACTCCACAGAACCACGCAGGGAAAGAAACCGGAGTGCATATAGAACACGCCGGCCTCCGCCAGCAGCCGGCTCAACACAGTGTAGATCATCACGACGCCCAGCGTGTAGAGCACCGCCAGCGCCGGCTCGACCCCGACCGCCATGAGCCCGCCGACGAAAACGGCCATGCCCAGCGCCGCAGCACGCGCCCCCCACACAGCCCCTGCTTCCACGGAATCACGGGCCGGCAGACCCAGCGCCCGCCGTGCCGCCGAAAGGTAGTAATGGCGTCCCGAATAGAGGATCGCGAAAAACATGGCCGTGTAGGCGCCGGCGTTGAACTGGCTTTGCAGACTCTGCGTCAGGAACCCGCCTCCAAAGGCATAGCCGAGACCCGCCGCGATTCCAACCAAGACCGAGAATAGGTACGGCCCGATACCGAGCGAAAGCGCAACATCGGAGGACAGGAAGAACGCCAGTCCGATCGCGGAGAAGTACAGCGTGGGCCGGAACAATTGCATTGTGTAATGGCGCTGCATCACCGGCGCGATCTGTAGCAGCGGCCGCAGATCGATTTCGAGCGGCACGCGAATCACGAAGTCCGGCCACCATTGGGCGGCGTAATTGGCGCCGTGAACGCAGAACACCAGACCGAAGGCCGCCCAGAAAGCTCGACGGCGGAGCGCCTCGGCGACGGTCTGGCCCGGCTCGGGCAGCAGGGCGCGCGCCACCTCCGCCACCGGATAGGGCAGGCGCTCATGTTCCGACCACTGCCGGTGCAGCACCAGGGCCAGGCCGGTCACGATGACGATCATCGCGAGGATCATCGGCCCCCAAAACCCGAACGTCCGCCGCCAGGCGGCCCAGGGCACTTCCCGGAAGGAGAAGGGCCGATTCGGTTCCCCCAATCCCGTGGCAAAGCCTTCCAGTGCAACCGCCGGCGCCGCGGACGGATCGGCCAGCATGACCGGCGGCGCCAGGTCCAGTGCGGAAGGACGGCGCGGGACGATCTCCCGCGGGAAGGCCGCGTCCAGCAGGGCGCGGTTCACAGCGAGCGTTTCATTCGGCGTCCGTTCCTGTGGGGGACGCCGCAACCAACGGCGAATGTAGTTTGGCAGCGGTGGCCGGCGTTCCGGCGGCACCTCGTCGGCCAGCGTCGGATCGGACAGCGCGACGTACAGCGCCTCGCGCCACGCCTCGCGTCCGACCAGATCCGACGCATACTCGCGGGTGCGGACCCGCGTCCGAAGGGCCTCGGGAATCCGTCGGGCGATGACGCCGGCCGGATCGCCGGGCGGGGCCGTGGCGGCATTCGCCAGCGCCCGCGCGAGGGCCACTTCGTCGCGGATGGCCGCCGCGTCCGGCAACGCCGGGTCGCCACGCCAGTCCGGATACAACCGGTCCAGCCGCCAGGGGAGCATGGCCAGCGTCGAGGCGTGGTCCAGCAGCGCGGAGCCGACGATGCCGCACCCGAACAGCAGCACGGCGACGGCCGCGCCCACGCCGGCCGGCGAGCCCGCCCCGCGCCGGAACCACTGGGAAAGGATCGCGAGAAGGAGGAGGCCCCCGAACACGCCCACCGGCAGGTACGAACCGACCAGGTTCGTATTGCGGAGGACGTAGAGGTTGTAGAACGAGACCGCCGACAGCGCCGCAACGCCCAGCAGGGCCGCCAGAACGCTGCGTCGGCTCATGTCGCCGCCCCCCGGCTCATTCGACCGTACCGGTGGAGATTTCCAGGTTCTCGCGGCGTTCGAGCCGGGCGATGGCGCCGTCTTCGATCCAAAGGATCCGGTCGGAGACGTCGAGCATCTTGTGGTCGTGCGTCGCGGTGATGACCGTGACACCGAGCTCGCGGCAGAGGCGGCGCAGCAGGTGGATGATCTCCTCGCCGGTGTGCAGGTCGAGGTTCGCCGTCGGCTCGTCGGCGAGGATGATCGCCGGATCGTTCGCGAGCGCGCGCGCAATGGCGACGCGCTGCTGCTGGCCGCCGGAGAGCTCGTCGGGCCGGTGCGTCAGGCGCTCGCCGAGGCCGACGCGGGTGAGCACTTCGCGGGCGCGCGCGGCCGCCTCGTCGGGGCGCCGGCCGCTGAAGAGGAGCGGCATCGCGACGTTGGTCACGGCGTCGTAGGCCGGCAGCAGGTTGTAGGACTGGAAGACGTAGCCGATGTAGTTGCCGCGGAAGTGCGCCAGTTTGCGCGGCGGCAGCGCGGTGAGCTCGACGCCGGCGACGTGGATCGTGCCGGCGGTCGGGCGGTCGAGCGCCCCGATCATGTTGAACAGTGTGCTCTTGCCGGAGCCGGAGGGCCCCATGACCGACAGGTACTCGCCGCGGAAGATG
Organism: uncultured Verrucomicrobiota bacterium; assembly: GCA_964386675.1. Classification (GTDB taxonomy): domain Bacteria; phylum Verrucomicrobiota; class Kiritimatiellia; order PWTM01; family PWTM01; genus CALGXT01. Next base: position 30,245 of record CAYLTB010000002.1, on the reverse strand, counting down.
TCGAGGTTGATCTCCTTGAGCGCATGCATGACGATCCGGCCGAGGTCGAACTCTTTTCGGACGCCGCGGATCTGGATGAGGACTTCGCTCATGGCGCTCCGTCAGAACGGCAGTTTGATGATCGCCTTGTTCAGGAAGGTGACGCCGACGCCGACCGTGGTGATCAGACCCATGCCGCAGGCGAACCCGGCGGCGACGACGGGAATGTACTGCCGCCACTTCAGACCGAGCCGCCGCTGGAAATAGAAACGGCCGATGAGCGCGCCCACCAGCTGGGGAATCGGCGAATGCGTGACGTTCTGGCCGAGCCCGCGCACAACGCCGTAGGTCAGCATGACCGGCGCGCCCAACCAGCGCAACCCGAAGAACAGCACGCTGCCGAAGGCGGCGCCGATGGAGACATACAGCCAGCGGAAGGCCTGCTCGAAGCGCGAGAATTCGCCGAGCGTCGCCGAGAACATGATGGTCTGGTTGGCGGCGTTCAGCTCCCAGATCCGCTGCGCGTAGGGGTAGGCGTTGGAGGGCACCTTGTCGAGGCCCCAGATGAAGTTCATGAAGAAGATCGAGGACAGGAGGATGATCGGGTACAGGAAGAACTTGGTCTTCCAGATGCTGGTGAACCGGGTGCCGGTCAGCTCGCACTGCCGGTAGAACACCGTCATCGCGCCGTAGTTCGCGATTGGCATTGGCAGAAACCAGCAGGCGACGCCGCGGTAGCCGCTGAGGATCAGCGCAGCCTCGCGGATCATCGGAATCTCGACCACCTGGCCGACCATGCCCTCCAGCCGCGCGGTGACATAGCTGATCAACGGCGTGTAGGCGAAACCGAGCACGATCAAGATCAGCACCAGGTTGCGGATGCCGGGCGTCCAGCCGCCGTGGTGCCAGCGAAGCAGGGCCGCGGAGACCCAGATGTAGGTCACCACGATGAAGACATATACCGCGATCACCACCCACGACGGAATATCGCCGCGTCCACCCTGGACCGCGGAGCCGGCGGTTGCCGCGACGTTGGAGGCGCGCGCGCGGCGCATTTTCCGGACGCTGCCCACGACCGCGATGATGCCGGCCGCCGCGATGGCGACCGAGACGCCGATGTGGAAGCTGAAATAGAAATCCATGTTGTTGTTGAAGATCGTCGCGATCGTGTCGTCCCCGAACTTCCACGTGCGCAGGATCCCCTGCCGGTACAGGATCGGGTTGGCCGTCAGGATCGACAAAAAGCCGATGAAGCCTCCGATAATGCCGTAGAACGGCATGACCATGCCCAGGATGACCTGGCCGAAGTCCCAGGTGATGCCGGTGGCGACGGCGGGCAGAAATCGGCCCGTCTGCTGCGTGAAATCGGAGAACGGAATCGGGAAGATCTGCACCGGCGTGCCGGTCAGCGCACCGGTCAGCGTCGGCAGCAACAGGTAAATGAAGCCGAAGCCCAGGCCGATCGCCCCGCCGATCGCGAACACGCGCCAGCGCCAGGACGACTCGGCCGACTTCCGGGTCTTTTCCTCCATGTCCTCGGCCATCGCCATGATGCCCTGTGCGCCGATCGGCGCCATCGGGAACGGCAGTTTCTCGACGTCGCTGGCGATTCGGAACAGCCCGTAGCCGAGTACCATGTTGGCCAGTTGGCTGAAGAACGAGCCGAAGATCATCATGCCGATCACCGGCAGCCACTCCGCCCGGAAGAACGTCCGGTCGCCGTACGAGGCCGATCCCAGCGGCGGCGCATACCAGCGCGGAAGCTGCTCGGCGATGCCGGTGGCGGCCGCGGCATCGCTGTTGATAAAGAATTGCTGATACAGCAGGCCCGAAAACGGCATGCCCATGGCTGTCGAAGCCATGTAGAACAGGACGAAGATTTCCGACTTGTTCAGATTGCGGTGCGCGCGTTTGGCCACCTCAATGAACAGGATCACGGTCACCCAGGACGCCGCCGCGCCGATCTCCATCGTGCCGGCGAGCAGTCCCATGTAGATCGCCCCCGGCACCATCAGGAACGCGACGAAGATCGCGCCCAGCAGCGACGACCAGCGGAAGCCCTCCTGGAAGGTCGAGGGCACCTCCATGATCGAGCGATATTGTTCGAGTTCTTTGTCCGGGTGCATGTCGCGCCAAGGGATCAGTTCGCCGTCGGTTTCGTCTCCGCCGCCGCGGCGCCGAAGTGCGTCAGCGTCCGCTCGCGATAGGTTTCCATGGCCTCCTGCGGGATCGAGCGCCAGATCAGGAATTGCTGGCGCAGGTCTTTCAGGAAGACGCGGTTCAGCCGCTGCCAGTCTTTCGGCTGGCCCGAAATCCGTTCGAGGCGGATATGCACCTCGTCAATGCCCGGGATCTCGCTGGGCACCGCCTGCAGGTGGAAGCGCTGGCTGACGCCGAGGTCGAACGGCGCGAGCATCAGCGTGGAGCGGAGTCCGAGCGTGCCCTGCGGCCGGACCAGCGCGCTCTCGCGCGCCATGAAGCGACCGAGCCCCGTGTCGCTGTGGTTGTCGAAGTGTTCCTTCAGGAAGCTGACGACGCCCGTCAGGTCGTACTCGGAAACCGTGAACGGGAAGATCATGTCCCTCCGGTCGCCGTCGGGCGCCGGCGGCCGCCACGTCCGCATCAAGCCCGGGTTGGCCGACTTCGAAGCCTTGACCGCCGGGTAGATCGCCGAAACGAGCACGGTGGCCATGACGATCAGGATCGTGACGATCGTGTTCGTCGAGGACATGTTCATTTCCGGAACGCGCACCCAGCCGTGCTCGGCCAGCGCGGTGAGGATGCGGACCATGCCTTGCGCCAGCAGGTAACCGCCCATGCCGCCGATCAGCGAATAGACGAGCGCCTCGGACAGAAACAGCGTGGCGACGTGCCGCGGCGCCAGGCCCAGCGCGCTGAACGTGTAGATTTCGCGCTCGCGATCGGCCACCGAGCCGAGCATCGTTCCGAAGATCACCAGGCCGCCCAGCAGGATCGGGAAAAACAGGTCCGCCGCGCCGCTGGCCGCCACCAGCGTTCCGAGCACCTGGCGGTAGACGCCGTTTTCCTGCGTCACGGCCACCGGCATCGGCAGCATTCGCGCCAGCGCCGCGCCGATCTCGCGCGCCGCCGGCACGTCCGCCGCATAGACCGCGATGCCGTGCAGCGCCGCGCCCATGGCCCGCGCTTCCGCGGCCGACAGGATCGCCACGGAATCCACCGGCAGGCTCGTCCAGTTGACGGAGGCATGCAGCGAGGCTTCCTCGCTAACCTGGGTGCTCGCCGGCTGGCTGGACCGCACCTCGGTGAAGTCCACCGGCAAGACGCTCGCGCCGTCCATGTCCTGCACCGACGAGAACGCCGTCGCGTCCGTGAGCCGCGCGACGCGGAACGACTTGCCGCGGAACCGCACCCGGTCGCCCGGCGCGACACCCAGCGCGCGGGCCACCGCCGGCGTGATCTGGATCGCGCCTTCCAGATCGCTCTCGACCAGCGCGGCGAGATCCGGCCGGCGGCGGATTTCCCGCGCATCGAACCCCAGCACCGCGGGAATCTCGATCGGGCGCGTGCCGTCCTCGCGCGTCAGCAGGCCGCCGGCGGCGGCCTGCGCGCGCGGCGAGATCCACCAGCGGCCGCATACGTCGGCGTCGGCGCCCCAGCGGCCTTCCACGGTATCCAGCAGCTCCGGCGCGATCGGCTGCCAGTTGGCATCGTGCATCCAGGCGCCGGCATAGCCGGGCGCCGGCGCGACGAAGAGCCGTAGCAGTCCCGATTGCGTGCCGAAGGAGGCGAAACTCAAGATCGTGAAGGTCAGCAGGATAATCGTCACCGCCGTCAGCGCCGTCCGCAGCGGGCGGCGGCGCATCGTCGAGATCCCCATCTGCATCGCCGCCAGCACCGTGTTCACGCGCGAGACGTCCGCCGCGTGGACGGTCGCCGTCATCCCCTGCATCGCCTTCAACTCGACCTCGAACTTGCGCATGATGATCGAGATGACCATGCCCGACAGCGTCAGGATCGCGAAGCCCAGGAAGATGATGATCGGCGTGTTCGCGATCGCGAAGGCCGGGTGCGAGACGAACAAGATCCCAAACGTGGCCGCGAAGAATACGACGAACCAGCCGATCTGGCGGTACACCGTGACCGCGCCGACGACCACGCGCTCCATCGCGAAGGCAAACGGCACCGCGAGGCCCAGCAGGATCAGCACGGCAAAGACCAGGTCGTCAATGATCGCGCGGGTCTTCCGATAGACCGGGCGCGCTGCCCACAGCGCTTCGGCGTCGAGCGCCTCCGCGCGGAGCGTTGCCGGCCGGCGCTGCGCTTCCAGCAGCAGGTCCTCCACGCGGCCGTGCAATTCCGCCAGCGAGCTGTCGATGATGTTCTTGCCCTGCAGCACGCGCAGCCGCGACTCGTTCAGCCGCCACAGGTCCACCGCCGAGCGCCGCGTCGCCGGCACGGGCGTCCAGCGCGGGATCATCGGGAACCCATCGCCGAGCCAGTTGAACGCCGCATCCTCCGCGCCGGCCTCCTCCAACCGCTCGGGGCCGATGCCGAGCATCGAGACCGCATCCAAGTTGAAGATCTTGACCGCCTTCTCGCGCTGCTCCGAAAACCATGCGATCGCGCCGTCGTTGACGAGGTGGAGCCGCTTCCGGGGGTCCAGGTCCCCGTTTTCGAAGGCCGAGAGCAGACGAACGGTTGAGCCGGCCGGCAGCGTGGCGCGCAGCGGCGGTGGCAGGACGATCCCGCCGGCGCGGGCGCGGAACGCGTTGAGCCGCTGCTTGACCTGCTGCAGGGTCTGCTGGTTCGACGCCAGGACCAGTTCGCCGCGATCGTCGAAGACCGCCGCGAAGCCGCGCGCGTCCGTCCAGCCGGCGCCGCCCGGCGAGGGTCCGAGGCGGTAGTTGCCGTTTTCGTCCGTGCGCAGGATGCGAAATAGCGAGCTGTTGAGCGGCTTGGCTGCGTTGAAGGTCAGGCTCGCCGGGTTCCGATTCATGAAAAATACCATCGCACCGGGCACCGGCGTGTCGGGTACGGAGCTTCCGGGCAGCATGCCCATGACGGTGGGGCCGGCCGTGGTCTCGCGCTCGAACCGGCTCCACGCGTATTCCTTCCCGCCGACAATGCCGCGCCGCAACGACAGGCCCGCCTGGTCCGCGACGCCGGCCGTTTCGCCGGGTTCGGGCGCAGCGTCCGGCCGGGACGCCTCCACATCGAGGCTCGCACATCCGAACAGCAACCGGGCGATCGCGTCCGTCTGCCGCTCGATACGGCCGGCGTCCAGGCGGTCGGGCGTATCGAACGGCGTCCCGTCGCGGCCGGCCGCCTCCTGCACCGTGCCCAGCGCGGCATTGAAGAAACCGAAGGCGCCCGCCGGCTCGCCGCCGTGCCGCAATCCGCCGCGGCCGGCGAACAGGATGCGCGTGTTCGTCAGGGTCTGGTCGGCCGTGGCCGTCTCGAATGCCTCCGGCGCGCGGCCGGCGGCCTCGAGGTCGCGATACGCCCGGAGAAAGACGTTCTGCAGCCGGCCGTAGAGGCCCGGGTTGTCGTCCGGATGCCGGAAATAGGAATCGCCGCCGATGATCAGCCCCCAACGATCGGTCGCGTCGCCGAGCAACAGCGCCAGGTGCAGCGTCAGCCAGTACGATTTCAGGCTCGCCTGCAGCTGCTCGTCGGCCGCCAGCCGCGCGCCCTCCAGTTCCAACTCGGCGCTTCTTCGCTCGACGCTCTCGCGGACTTTCGCATACGCCAACTGAAGCTTCGCCTCGACCTCCGGGGCGAGGCCGGTGTACCGGTCGCGGCTCAGCGCCCGGCGCAGGTCGTTCCATCGGTCCTTCTCGGGTTGCAGTTGCTCGTCCAGCTCGCGTCCGATCTCCTCAATCTGCGCGATGATCTCCGGCGGCGGGTTCGAGCGCGGCGGCGTGCCGAGCTGCGCGCGCAGCGCGAGTCGCTCGCGCCGCAGTTCGGCCATTCGGTCGCCGATTTCAAAGGCGCCGCTCTTGGCGGCGTCTTCGACCCGCTTGAGCAGCGCGCGCCGCACCCGCGATGCGGTCGTCAGCGGGTGGGGCTCGGCCAGCGCGCCCCGCAGCGCGTCGAGAAACTGGCGTTCCGCGTCGAGCGACATGCGCCGTTTCGCCACCGAAGCGAGATCGTGCTTGTCTTCGAGCGCCATGTAGAAGGTCGAAGACCCTTCCTGCGCGTTCCACTGCGCGTCGAAAAAGACGATCAGCGTATGACGGCGGGGGGGGCGAGCGCGCAGCGATTCCGCCAGTTTCAGCAGCGCGGCGGCATTGGCCGCACCGCGGGCGTCGGGACTCCGTTCCGGCACAGCGCCGTAGCTGTCGTAGTCCGCGCTCAGCACGATCGCCTCCTCGCGGTTCTGCGCGAAGACGGGATTTGTGCCGCGGAAAAACGCGACGATATTGCGGCCGACGGCCGGCTGCCAGACGATCTCGCTTTCGATCGTCACCTCCACCCCGTCGGGCAGGTCGGCGGCCGGCCCGTCGTAATAGAAGCGCGGCAGGTTCAACTGCACGTCGAGGTGGTAGGCCGTCGTGCCGTGGAGCCGGACGGACGGCGTGAAGACCACCGCCTGCGCGCCGAGCCGAAAGGCGCGCAGCCAGCCCTCGGAACCGTTGAAGTCCATCACGACGATCGCGCCGCGGACCTCGCGCTCGGCAAAGTCGCTCGCCTCGCCCGGGCCCACGCGGACCAGGCGCCCGCGGAGGCCGCCCGGCGGAGTCGTCGGCAGCATCAGCCCGTTCGGACGCATCGGCAGCAGGGCGAGCGGCGCGCCTTCCGCCCGGCGCAGTTCGCAGCGCCGCGTCTCCGCGCGCACGGTGGCAAACGGCTGAACGACGACCCACTCGGCGCCGATCTCGCGGAGTCGCCGTTCGAGGTGCGCCGCGGCCGCGCCGCCTTCGGGCGTGCCGGTCAGCCGGTGGGGCGCGGACGTCAGCGCTGCAAGGTCCGCGGCAAACCGGGACGAAGGCGGCGCGGCGGGGGCGCGTCCGGCGAACGCCGCCAGGGCGGCGGCGAATCCGAGACGTCGGAGGTGGCCGGCGGAATTCATGAAGGCTTCGTCTCCGGCGCGGACGCGCGCCTGCCGCCGATGCTGCCGATCTCGATCTTCACATCCTCGCGGCGCGCGACACGCTCGATGCGGCCGTCCCGCACCCACATCAAACGGTCGCAGACGTTCATCATCCGATGGTCGTGCGTCGCGCAGATGATCGTGACTTTCTGCTCCTTGTTCAGCCGCACGAGGATATCCAGGATTTCCTGGCCGGTGTGCAGATCGAGGTTGGCTGTCGGCTCGTCGCAGAGCAGCACGCTGGGGTTGTTCGCCAGCGAGCGCGCGATCGCCACGCGCTGCTGCTGGCCGCCGGACATCTCGATGGGCCGGTGGAACCAGCGCTCCTTGAGGCCGACGATCTCGAGAATCCGCATGCCCCGGCGGCGCGCATCGTCCGGCATCACGCCGCCGAAGGCCATCGGCGTCGTCACGTTCTCCAGGGCGGTCATGTATTGGATGAGGTTGTAGGACTGGAAAATGTAGCCGATCTTCTGGCAGCGGAGGTAGGCCAGCTCCTCGGCGGTCAACTGCGCGACGTCCACCTCGTCAATGAACACGCGGCCCTGGCTGGGGCTGTCCAGCGCCCCGATCATATTGAAAAAGGTGCTCTTCCCCGAGCCGGAGGGGCCCATCACCGAAATGAATTCACCGGAGAAGATCTCGACGTCGAGTCCGCGCAGCGCTTCGGTCAGCACGCCCTTCTTCAGGTAGGACTTCTTCAGGCCGACCGTGCGGATCAGCACGCGGCGCTCCGTGCCGCGGGCCGCCGACGCGGGCGCGCCGGTTTGGATTGCCGTGACGGTCATTCGACGCGCATCGCTTCCATCGGCGCCAGCCGCGCCGCTCGAAACGAAGGATACACGGCCGCGATCGCCGCCAGCCCGACGCCGACGGCGACCGCTAGCCCGACGCCGACGGCGAGGTCGCCCCACGGCATTGCCGCGCCCGCCACGCCGCCGAATCCCGCCAGCATGCGGCCGGCGCCGATCAGGCCGCCGATCAGGCCGCCGGCCACGCCGCCGACAATGCCCAACAGGCAGCTCTCGAGCACGAACATCAGCATGATGAAGCCGTCCAGCGCGCCCAGGCACTTCAGCGTCGCGATTTCCCGGAACCGTTCGGTCACGGTCATCAGCATCGCGTTGCTGATGCCGATCGCGCACACCAGCATCGACACCATCAGCAGCCAGCTGAGCCGTTCGCCCAAGCCCATCCAACCGCCGCCGACGCCAATCGTCAGCCGCGCGGCCCGCTCCAGCGCGGCGGCCTCCCGCCGGTGCGCCGCCAGCTCGCCGATCCGCGCGGCGATCAGCCCGGCGCGGGATTCGCCGGCCGACCGCAGCGCCGCCAACATCCGTTCCGCGCGCTCCGGCGCTTCCGCGAACCGCCAGAGCTGCATGACCGTCACGTCGCCCGGCAACGCGTCGAAGTGCTGGGCCACGAGCTGGCGAACGGCGCGCACGTCCAGTCCGCGTTCCACGGCGCGGATATCCAGTTCGCGACGCGCCTGCGCCGCGACCGCCGCCGCCACCGCCGCATCGAACCGGAAGCCGGCCGCGCGGACCGCGTCACCAAACGGACCGTCCGCCTCGGCCAGCGCCTCCAGCACCGCGCGCGGACCGCGCGCCTCCGTCACGCGGGCAACGGCCGCGCGTCGGCCGGAGAGGATGCGATCCACGCGGCCGCGCGTGTCCGGCCAGCCGTCGAGCAGCCGCTGCAGGTCCTCGCGCGGGAACGGCAGCCGCAGCGCCGCCGTTCGGTCCAGCGTCTCGAAGAAGGCGCGGCCGCCTTCCGGGGTCGCCAGGTAAGCCAGCATATCCACCCCGGCCGTCGCATGGACCAGGCGCCGACGACGCGCGTAGTTCAAGCTGTTGAGATAGTCCAGCGTCCGAACCGCCAGGACGGCGGACTCCCGCAAAGTCCCGACTTCGTCCGCGTTGAATCCGCCGAACCGCGCGGCCTCCGCCAGCGCCTCCGGACGGCCGGCAGCCAGTTCGCGGAGGATGCCCTCCACGTCGCCGGGGGCCGTCAACCGCGCCACCCACTCGTGCACGAGGCGCGCGCGCGCGATGCGGTCGCGCGTCTCCCGGGCCACCGCGCGTTTGATGAAACTTTCGCTCAGAATGTTCATCAGGAACGCGACCGCCACCGCAATGACCGCCACCGTGACCAAGGCGCGGAACAGCCGGTATCGAATGCCGTCCACGGCGATCCATACCGTGCGAAAGAAACTCAATCGCGGCTGATCTTGGATGACGATGGGTTTCATTCAGCCTTTTTTATACGCCCGCGAATCACCGCGCACGCGGAAGTCTAATCGGGGCTTTTCGCTTATCAGACCGAACGGCGTATTGCAAGCCTCTTGGAGAAAGAAAGGCGCGGCGCGCAGGACACGGCGACGAATCGCGCCGGACCGACTATAGTGTGCCCCATGAATGCGCCCGACCCGAGGCCCTGCCGGGCCGCGCCCGCTCCGCGCACGCTGCTCGTATTTGTGGACGGACTGGGGCTCGGACCCAACGATCCGGCGGCCGGCCCGATCCGGAAAGGCGTTTGCCCGACCCTTGAGCGCTGGCTGCGCCGCGCCGTTCCCGTGGATGCACGCCTGGGCGTGCCGGGGCTGCCGCAGAGCGCGACCGGCCAAGCCTCGCTGTACACCGGGCGCAATGCGGCCGCCTGTATGGGCCGACACGTCGAAGGAATGCCGGGGCCGCGCCTGCGGGCGTTCGTCGAACGGCACAACCTGTTCTCCGAGCTGGTCCGCCGGCAGTATGCGGCCACGTTCGCGAACGCTTTCTTTACGGACGACCTCGAGGAAGTCCGGCGACGGAGGCGCGTCTCGGTCACCACCGCGGCCGCGCTCGCGGCCTTCGGCGCCGTGCGGGACCGCGGCGACTTGCTGGCCGGCCGCGCCGTCTATCATGATCTCACCCGCGCCGCGCTCCGCGCCCGCGGCTACGACGGGCCGTTGTTGACGCCGGAAACGGCCGCCGCGCATTTGCTGGGCATCGCGCGCGTCCATGATTTTACGCTGTTCGAATTTTTCGAGAGCGATCTGGCGGCGCACCGCGGCGAGCGGCGCGACGTTGAGGCGGTGCTCGCGAAGCTGGACCGGTTTCTGACGGCGCTGGCCCCGTGGGCACGCACGCGGCGCGGCCTGCTCGCGCTGATCAGCGACCACGGTAATATCGAGGACCTCACGACGCGCCATCACACGCTGAATCCCGTGCCGTTGATCGCGCTGGGCCGCGGCGCCGCACGCCTGCGCGCCGGCGTCCGCCGCCTCGACGACTTTGCGCCGGCGCTGCTGGCGCTCTACCCGGAGCGACCACGGACGCCATTTGCAGTTGATTCATCGGAATCTTCGCGGTAGCGTCCGTCCCGGGGATGGAGTCCCCCCTTCGATCCAACCGCCCTGCGGGCTGATGACTCCTACAAGATGATCGGGAAAGCGAACCCCTGTGCCGGGGCGCTTCCTCCGAGTCGGGTCTTGGGGAGCTGTGTCATGAACGATGCATCAGCCGCGAAGGTCAACGCCGCGATCGCCGGCGTGCAGGCCGGATTCGCAACCCGGGTCGGGCGATCCAAGGAGCCGGTCCGGCATCGCCCGGACCGAGCGGATCTTCCCGGCGCCGCCGCTGCGACGGGGATGGCCCTGGGCGTACACGGTCCGGTATTCGATCGCACCGCCGGCACGATACCGCGGCCATGCTCGCGACTCTGCCCTTCGAACGACATCCGCCGATGCGCGCACTCCCGCGGGAGCATGGCGGAACTCCGCGCTTGTCGCCCGGAACGATCCGGGCGGCAGGGTCGGGAAAATGCCCGCGCGCTCCGCGAGGCGAATCTCGCCAGGGCGCCGGCTCGATGCGGGCCGGTCGAGGGTCCTTTTAGCCTAGGGTGAGGTCAACGGTTCGAGACGTCCATAACCACAGCGAGAGCCTCCCATGGTACTGAATATCGCGGAATTGATGGTGATCTGCCTGCTGGTGGACTGGCTCTTTCGGCGCTGGCGAATTCCCGGCCTCGTCGGCATGCTGCTGGTCGGCGTCGCACTGGGGCCTTACGCGCTGAACCAGCTGCCACCGGAACTGTCGGCGGTTTCCTCCGATCTGCGCCGCCTCGCGCTGATTGTCATCCTGCTGCGCGCCGGCTTCGAGTTAAGCAAGGACACGCTCCGACGGGTCGGGATGCGGGCGTTGCTGTTGAGCTTTGTGCCGGCCGTGTTCGAGGGTGCGGCCATCACGCTCCTGGGCCCCCGACTGCTGGGATTGACCCGCCTGGAATCCGCCATCCTGGGCTCGGTGATGGCCGCCGTGTCGCCGGCCGTGGTCGTGCCGCTGATGCTGGATTTCATCGAACGCCGAAAAGGGACGGCGAAGGGCATTCCCACGCTGATTCTGGCCGCCTCGTCCCTGGACGACGTCTTTGTGATCGTCGTCTACAGCGGCCTGATCGGGTTGTACACGGGCGAGAAGTCCAACCTGTTCTGGAAGGCGGCCGGCATCCCGCTGTCCATTCTGCTGGGCACCGGCGCCGGGTTGGCCGTGGGATGGATGCTCTACGTGCTGTTCCGCCGCTTCAATCCGCGCGCCACCAAGCGGCTGCTGATCGTGCTGGGCATTTCGGTGCTGCTGACGACGCTCGAACAGCGGCTTGAAGGCATCGTTCCATTCGCGGCGTTGCTGGCGGTGATGGCCATTGGATTCGTGATCCTCGAAAAGAGCCAGCCGATGGCGCACGAGCTCTCGCGAAAACTCTCAAAGCTCTGGGTCTTCGCGGAGATCGTCCTCTTTGCGCTCGTCGGCGCGAAGGTGAATATCGGAGTCGCGTTCCAAGCCGGACCCGCGGCCGTGCTCCTGATCGCCCTGGCCCTCGTGGCGCGCAGCATCGGCGCCTATGTCTGCCTGCTCGGTAGCGATTTCACGGCTGCGGAGCGGCTGTTTGTCGTCGTCTCCTACATCCCCAAGGCCACCGTGCAGGCGGCCATCGGCGGCGCGCCGCTGTTGGCGATGGCGGCGGCCGGCATGAATACCGGTCCCGGCGAAACGATCCTCGCCGTGGCGGCCCTGAGTATCCTGCTGACCGCCCCGGTCGGCGCGTGGGCCGTCCGCGTGCTGGGCGACCGCGTCCTCGCCCGCGAGGAACTGGTCGCCCCCGAACACCACGACACGGCGGCCGCGGAGCGCGACGTGCTGCAGCGGCTGACCGTTCGGGACATTCTCGATCCGGACCCGGTGGTCGCGAGGGAACACCACGATCTGCGGCATGTGTTGCGCGCATTTGCCGACCACCGGATAGAGCGGCTCCCCGTCGTGGATGCGCACGGCCGCCTGCGCGGCCTCATTCACCTCGCCGATCTCAGACCGCTGCTCGCGGAAACCCACCTCTGGACCGGCATCATCGCGGCCGACGCGGCCCATCCGGCGACGGCGGTGCTGGACGAAAATGCCAGCTTGCTCGAAGCCCGCGCCGCCATGGATCGCACCGGAACGGATGAGCTGCCGGTCGTCGGCGCCGACGGCGTTTTCATCGGCCTGGCCGAGCGGCGGACGCTGCAACAACGCGTCGAGGAAGCGACCGTCGAGTGGCTGGCGACACGGGAACGCGGCCGGTAATCCCGACGTCTCCGCCATGCGTCGGATGCCGGAACACCTGCAGCGGACTCCGAAGGCCACGCATCCGAGCCGGTCAACGCTTGTGCCCGTCCGCCGGGAGATGGCCGCCGCCCGTTCCGAGGCGGCTCGACGGCGAGGTTCGGTGGTCTTCGACAACACCCGCGGCTTGAGTCTTGCCTTTTCTTTCCGGCCGTCGTCTCACATACTCGACGGAAATGGCACGATCCGGCGGGCCCGGACGCGCAGAGTGGCGGAGTCCTGCGACGGAGGCTGCTCCATGGAATCTCGAGCGAGGAGGGTAATGGCATGCGCGGGCGCGGCGCTCTTGCTGGTGTCCCGAGAAACGCCGGGCGCTCCGGCCGAGGAATGCGTCATCGAAATCGGCGAGCCCCAAGGCACGCTTCAACCATTGTGCGGTGTCAACGCCGGACCGCAGGTGCTGACGCGAGAAGGCGAGTGGGTTGATTTCACGGAACCGTTTCGACGTGTCGGCGTTGCGCAAATACGCACGCATGATTTCTATGGTCCTCTGGACATGGCGGTCCTGTATCCCGATCCCCGCCGAGACCCGCATTCCCCCGGTGCGCTGGAATTCGGCCTCAGCGATCGCGCCATGCGCAGTATTTTGGACGGCGGTTTTGAGCCTTATCTGCGCCTGGGCGATTCGTGGCAAATCGGTCACGGCGGGGCGCCCTTGAAGCGGCGCATCCCGGCGGATCGCACTCGATGGATACGCGCGGCGGTGGAAATCGTGCGCCACTACCGGCAGATGTGCGGACCGAAGTTGCGCTATATCGAAATCTGGAACGAGCCCGACTTGCGTCAGTTTTGGGACGCGCCCGTAGAGGAATTCTTCCCTTTTTTCGACGAGACGGTGCGCGCCATTAAATCGGAAGCGCCGGAGCTGAAGGTGGGCGGCCCGGGCTGGACTATGGCCGGATGGATGGCGCCCAAGGGGCGCGCGGCGTTGGCGGCGTTTCTTGATGACCTGGCGCGACGCCGTACGCCGTGGGATTTCTTCTCGTGGCATCTGTATTCGAATGATCCGAAAGATTTTGTGGAGGCGGCTCGCTATTTTCGCGCTGAGCTGGATCGGCGTGGCTGGAAGAAAATCGAAAGCCACGTGACGGAATACAACACCGACGAGCGCCGCGTTCCGGCGGGCATGACCGTTGCTCAGGTGCGCGCCGGAGCGGCAGGCGCTGCCCTTCTGACGGCCGGATGGATTGGCCTTCAGCAAACGGGGGTCCAGGCGGCCTTCTTCTATCGTGGCGCCGACCCGGCGATGGATGAACGGCCCCGTGCGTACGGTCTATTCCACATGTCGGACCGCCGCAAAAAAGCCTCTTATGCCTTTGAGATGTGGGCGCAAATGGCGGCCTGCCGCGAGCGGCTGGAGGTTGCCGCAACCGGCGCCGGAGCGAATGCGCTGTGGCTTTTAGCCGGCCGCGACGCGGACGGCGCCGTTCGGCTACTAATAGCCAATCCCACGCCGAACGAGATTGCCTGGCGACTGCGGTTGCCCGCGGCATCCCAAACCCGCCGACTGGTCATCCAGGAAATCAACGACGTGCAGCCGATGCCGGTTCGACTCACTCCGCCGGAGCCGGCGGCGCGCACGCCGGCCTACACAACGCAGATGGTCGTCCTGGCTCCGTTGACGGACGCCGGAAAGTAAGCGTCTACCCGGCGAAACACGGCTTTTCAGCCGGGCCTGGCTCGCGTCGGTTTCTTCCAAAATCGCTTCCCATCGTCGCCATCCTTCCCCGCATCCCTCGTTCCTTCGACGAGCGCAACTCTAACCACGCCGTCACTCTTCTTCCGTTTCCGGTCCCCCTGCGGGAGTGGGCAAAAGGCCACCCGGGCGGGGATCGTCCTTCGAAGACAGATCCAGAACAGGGCGTCGAGAACGACGCGCCCAGGTCTCAACGCCGCCGCCAACAACTTCCTAACGGCCGGTTCGCCCACGCCGGCGGCGGTTCGCCGGCAGCCGCTTCTTGCGTGACTTTGGGCCCGCGGACGCCGATGATGCGGCGCTGATTTGCGCCCATGATCAGCGAGCGAACCTCAACGAACTCCGGCGCGGCCGCGAAGCTGCCGCCCGAAGTCCTCGATCGGCTGCGCGCCGCGTTCGGGGCGCCGGACGCCGCGCCTGATCGCTGCGCGCTGGCCGACCTAACGGCGGACGGCCGCTTTGCGGAAACCTGGGTCGCCCTCCTCGACCGCGCGCTGGCCATCGCGCCGGCCGGCGCCCCGCCGCAGTGCATCCCGCTGGACGCCGGAACCGAGGTGGAGATCCTGGCGGGCGCCGGCGCCAGCCGGTTCCGCGTGGTGCGCGACGGCCGGCTGGCAGCGGAACTGCGCTACAGCGCGCGGCAGGCGCGGGATTTCAGCGCGCTGTGCCACCGCGCCGAGGCGTTCATCCGCGGGGAAACCCCGCCGCCGGCGGCCGCCGCCGCGGCCCCGGCCGCCGAGCGGCTCTGCGCCAAGTGCGGCAAGCTGATTCCCGACTGGGCCGACAGCTGCCCGCGCTGCCTGCACCGGCGCCGCATCCTGTGGCGGCTGCTATCCTTCGCGCTGCCCCACCGGCGGTTGATGATCGTCGGCCTCGCTTCGGCAATCGTCCTGACGTTCCTGCAGATGGTGCCGCCGCTGCTGACGAAGCTGCTGATTGACGATGTACTGACCGACAGTCCCCACCGGCGTCCGGAACGGCTCTGGCCCCTGATCGGCATCCTGGCCGCCGTCACGGCGGCGCGGCTGCTGTTCGGATACCTCCGGCTCAATCGCTTTGCCCGGTTGAGCGAGCTGATGACGCACGACCTCCGCACGCAGGTGTTCGAGCACCTGCAGAAGCTCGACCTCAACTACTACGCCAAGAAGCCCACCGGCAACCTCATCAGCCGCGTTACGCACGACATTGACCGGCTCTGGGACTTCATCGCCTTCGGCGTCGTGGACTCGGCGCTCTCGCTGGTGACGGTGGCCGGCGTGGCGGTCATTCTGTTCCTGCGCGAGCCGACACTCGCGGCGCTGACGATCGCGCCGGTACCCCTCGGTCTGCTGCTGATGTGGGCGCATGTGAAGCGCATCCACCGGCTGCTGAGCCGGCTGTGGACGAACTGGTCGCGCATGACGAGCATCCTCAGCGACGTGATCCCCGGCGCGCGCGTCGTCAAGGCCTTCACGCAGGAGCGGCGCGAGGCGCGGCGGTTCCGCGAGCGCAGCCAATCGGTCGTGGATGACGCGATGGAGGTGACCGACGAGTGGACGCGGTTCTGGCCGCGGCTGACGCTGCTGCTGAACCTCGGCACGCTGGTCATCTGGACCTACGCGGCGCCGCGCATCCTGAACCGCACGTTCGAGCTGGGCACATTCGTCATGTTCCTGGGTTACGTCTGGATGTTCTATGGCCCGATCGAGCACCTGGGCCAGATGAACCGGATGTTCCAGCGCGCGATCACCTCCGCCCACCGCGTCTTCGAGGTGCTCGACACGCCGCCGACGATCTTTACCAAGGCCGGCGCCGTCCGCGGGCGCACGCTGGCCGGGCGCGTCGAGTTCGACAACGTCAGCTTCAGCTACGACGGCGTCCAACGCGTGCTCCGGAACGTCAGCTTCACGGTCGAACCGGGCACGGTCGTCGGCCTGGCCGGCGCCTCCGGCAGCGGAAAGACGACGCTGATCAACCTGCTGTGCCGGTTCTACGATCCGTTCGAGGGCCGCATCCTGCTCGACGGCGTGGACCTGCGCGACTATGACCTGCATGAGCTGCGCGCCCAGATCGGCGTCGTGCTGCAGGAGCCGTACCTGTTCCGCGGCAGCGTCGCGCAGAATATCGCCTACGGCTGCCCCGACGCCTCGCGCGAGCGCATCATCGCCGCCGCCAAGGCCGCCAATGCGCACGACTTCATTGTCGGCTTCCCCGATGGCTACGACACGCTCGTCGGCGAACGCGGCCAGACCCTCTCCGGCGGCGAGCGCCAGCGCCTCAGCATCGCGCGCGCGGTCATCAACAATCCGCGCCTGCTGATCTTCGACGAGGCCACCAGCAGCGTGGACACGCAGACCGAGCGTCAGATCCAGGCCGCCATTGACCGCCTCGTCCGGGGCCGCACGACCTTCGCGATCGCGCACCGCCTGAGCACGCTGCGCCGCGCGCACCGGCTGTTGATCCTCGACAAGGGCCGGCTGGTCGAGCAGGGCACTCACGAGGAGCTGATCGCCCTCAACGGCGTCTACGCCGGCCTTCACAAGACCCAGAACGAACTGCACGCCCTTTTCGCCGTATGAACGACCCCGCCCCCAGCGCCGAGAACGCCGGCGGTCCCGCGGAATCCGCGGGCCCGATCCGGCTGACCCGCGACGAGCGCGGGCGGCTGACGCTTCACCGCCCCGGCGCCGAACCGGTCTGCCCGGTGCGGCTGGCCCGCTGCTTCCCGTGGACCGCGCCGGAGGAATACCTCTCGATCCGCGACAAGGACGGCGCGGAAGTCCACCTGCTGGCCACGCGCGCCGGACTCGATCCGGCGACGGCGGCGCTGATCGCCGAGGAGCTGGCCGCGCAGGAGTTCTTCCCGCGGATCACGCGCGTGGACGCCGTGGACGACCGCTTCGACGTGATGGTTTGGAACGTCGAGACGGACCGCGGCCCGTTCGAGCTTCAGGTCGAGCACGCCGAGGACATCCGGCTGCGCGAAGACGGCCGCGTCACGTTCAAGGACCACGCCGGCGGAACGTTCATCGTGGACGACATCGCCCGCCTTGACCCGCGCAGCCGCCGCCTGATCGAGGACCGGCTGGCGTAAGGCGGCGGGCCGGAAGTCCGCGCCGGCCTCCGTCCTTCCAACCCTTGGACGCCTTTCCTCCTGGCGTTTCCAAGGCTTGGAAAATACAACCCGCCGCCGAACCAGCGCCGCGGTCAAGGGCGATTCGGGTCAGGGTTTTGCTTTTCCCGTTGGGGCCGGCATCGCGTCCTCCCGAAGCGGCAACTTCACCGTGACACGGACGCCGCGCCCCGGCCGCGAATTCAAGGCGAAGACACCGCCCAACGATTCCACGCGCTCGCGGATACTGAACAACCCGAAACCTTGAGGGCGCTGCGACCGCCATCGCTGGGGATCGAAACCGCAACCGCGGTCGCTGACCCGCAAAACCACCCCGCCGGCGCCATCGGCGAGCTCCAGGGTCGCCCGCCGGACACCCGAGTGTTTGACCACGTTGAACAGTAATTCCCGCGCCGCCGTGAACAACAGTATGCTATCGGCCTCCGACAGAGACACCGGTGTGTTCGGGATGCGGACAGCAACTTCGAGCTGGTGCCGGTCCCAAACGTCCGACACCAGCCACCGAAGGGCGTCGGACACGTTCCCGTAAACGTCCGTGGGCGGCGCCAGATCATGAGAGATGCTGCGGGCGGCCTTGAGCGTCTCGTCAAGCGTCTTGCAGATACGCGCCAAGGCGCGACGGTACCGCGCGGCTCCGGTGGACGCCAGCGCGTGCACCTCCATGCGGGCGCTGACGAGCAACTGCTGGAGATGATCGTGCAGTTGGTCTGCGAGCCGGCGGCGTTCGCGCTGCTCGACCAAAATGATTTGGGTGGCCAACGCCGTCAGTTGACGGGTGCGCTGCGCCAGGGCGTCCTCGGCCTGCTTGCGCAAGGTCACGTCCCGAAAATAGCCGATGATCCCGTCCACGGCGCCCTGTCGGTTGAACTTCGGAATATAATCGCCCTCAAAATACACCGGGGCGCCGGTCTGGGACGTGGTGGCGATCTCCAGGCGCCGCGCCCGGCCCGTCCTCAGAACTTGTCGTTTGGGTCGTGCGATTCGCTCGGCGTCCGCCTTCGAGAAGATCTCGCGGTCCGTCTTTCCGAGCATATCGCGCTCGGTCAAACCCCACGGCGGATTCACCGCCAGTCTGTAGCGGAGATGTTCGTCTTGTACGACCAGGTAGCCGGGAATGCTGCTGGCGACGACGCGGTAGCGCTCTTCGCTTTCCTGCAATTCCGCGGTACGTTCGGCAATCCGCCGTTCGAGCGTCTCGTTCCATTGGCGCAATTGCGCTTCGGCCTCCTTGCGCTCCGTGACATCCAGGGCCACGCCATTCCAGACCACACCGCCCCCCGGCAATCGTTCGGGTTTCGAATGCCAGCGAATCCACCGGGTCTTTCCACTGGGCAAAACGAATCGGCATTCATGGCGAAACGGGATGAGGCGGTCGGCGGCGCGCCGCTGGGCGGTTATCGCCGCGTCGCGATCGCGGGGATGAAGTCGCGCATAGAGGGGACCGGCATCCCGCAGGGCGAGGTCCTTCGACAGCTCAAACAGGGTTTCAAATCCCGCGCTTACGTATTCGAAATGTTGCCGCCCGTCCGGGGCATGAACCAACCGGTACACGGTTCCGTCGGGCACGCTGTCCCACAAGGTGTTGAAGGCCCTCTCCTCCGGCGTCAATGCCGCGCCCGGCGGACCGCGGCCCTCTGGGGCCTTCGTTCCGCGCGCCTTCGGACGATGGATCCGCTTCCGGCTCGGTTTCTTCATGACGGATCCCGCCGCCTCTTCCGCCTGCCGGCCGTTTCGACTCGGGGGCGATCATCCGGCAGCGGGGCATCTGGATGCTGGGGCGCCGAAGGCGGCCGGCGTCCGCGGTCCCGGTGCCGGCCGCCGGGCCAGCAGCACGGCCGGCGCTTGCCCGCTCGGAGATCGGCCCGGACGCGCCCGATGCGCCGGAGCCGCGTTTCCGGCTTCCGGGCGTCCTCCACCCAGCCGATCCACTCATTGCGCGCCAGCGGGGTGAGATCCTCCCACAGCGCCAGCAACGCTCCATCCGCTGCGAGACGCTCTCCGAGGTCCGGCGGCACCTCGTGCACCACGCCGCCGATGATTTTCTTCCCGCGCTCTTTCGTGTTCGTCGTGGTTTCCTTCTCTTTCCTTCCGATTCACCGCCACAACCGCCGCTGCCGGTCTTATGTTCCGGCGGCTTCCCGAATCTGACCGCTTTCCGGAAAGCCCTCCGGCCACCAAGTCCGATCCCAGGCTCCGCGGTGGACCGGTTCGCCTTTCTTCGCGGAGTCCGCGATGCCGAGCAACGCCTGATATATCGGATCGAAATTCCTGTGACGGTCGTTGGCCCATTTGCCGACGGCGTGGCTCCGGGCGCCGGACGTCACGAAGACCGTCGGGCGTGCCTCGTCCGGAACACCCGGGCGGTCCCGGATGCGGATCGAGAAGAAATCGTGCTTCCGAAGCAACTCGTTCAGGGCGGCGCGCTGCTCTTCCGACAGATCGAACTCGTAGCGCGTTTCCTGCAGCCCCTTTTCTCCCCTGCCGGGCGGCGACACGATGCGGCAGACGGCTTTGCCGTCTGCGGCGATCCAGAGGTCCCGGCCCCCGAACAGGCCCTGGACATCGAGCAGCACCACGGAGTCCCACCGCGCCGTGTCGGATTCCGCACGGGCGGAAGCGCCCAGCAATAGGCCGGCCGCCAGCACTATCGAGTAAACGATCTTCATGGCACTTTCGCCTGTCGGCCCCCATCCCGGCAATCCCGCGGCTGTCGGGCCGACTTTGCTCAGCGCCTACAGCCATGATCAAGACTCATTTTGAAAGCATACCTGTTCGCCGTCCTGTTGCCCAGATGCCGCCGCGCGCGGCGGGCCGGCGCCGGCAATAATAAAACTCGCCCCTGGTGCGTTTTCCGCGCAGAATACCGCCACGGCCGGCCGGACCGAAATGAATACGCATCCGTCAATGTCACGCCTGCTTGAATCATCCGTTACCCGTCGCCGGTTTCTGCAGACCGGTCTTCTCGGCCTCGGCGGCTGGCTGGCGCACCGCTGGGGCGCGCCGCTGGCGTTCGCCGCCCCCCCGGCCGCACGCGAAGACGGCGCCGCCCGTGCCGCCGCGGGCGCCAGCGCCGGACCGGCGACGGCCCGGGCCGTCATCCAGATCTGGCTCTGGGGCGGACCCTGCCATATTGACACATTCGACCCCAAGCCCAAGGCCGGAAACGACTACTCCGGTCCCTTCACCGCTCCGCTGCCCACGAATGTGGACGGCATCCAGATCAACGAGCTGCTGCCGATGCTCGCAAAGATGGCGGACAAGTACAGCATCATTCGCTCGATGACGCACGGCATCAACGGCCACGAGACGGCCGCCTACATCGCGCAGACGGGCCGTCCGCCCGGCGGCCGGCTGGTCTATCCGTGCGCCGGCGCCGTCGTAAACCTGTTCAAAGGCTATGACGCCGGTTACGCCGGCCTCGTGCCGCCTTATATCGTGCTGACGCAGCCGCAGGGGCGGTTTGCGGAGGAAGGCTTCCTCGGCCTGAAATACAAGCCGTTCGCCACCGGCGGCGACCCGGCCCAGCCGCGGTTCGCCGTGGAGGGCGTCGTGCTGTCGGACGTGTCCGACGACCGCCAGCGCGCGCGGCGCGCGCTGCTCGATGAACTCAATACGCTGCGCCGCGCCGCGCCCGACGCCCCCGCGCTCGCCGCTGCCGCGGCCGCGCGCGAACAGGCGTACGAACTGATCCTCGGCGACGGCGGCAAGGTCTTCGACCTCGCGCAGGAACCCGAGGCCGTCCGCGAGCGTTACGGCAAGAACACCTTCGGCCAGTCGTGCCTCGCCGCGCGCCGCCTGATCGAGAAGGGCGTGCCGTACGTCACGATCAATTACCAGGGCTGGGACACCCACAAGCAGCACTTCCAGATCATGCGCCGGAAACTGCCCGAAATGGACCGCGGTTTCTCGGCGCTGCTGGAAGACCTCGATCAGCGCGGACTGTTGCCGACTACGGTCGTCTGGTGGGGCGGCGAGTTCGGGCGCACGCCGCGCATCCTGTGGGAGCCCCCCTGGAACGGCGGCCGCAACCACTTCGGCGCGGCCTATTGCTGCGTGCTCGCCGGCGGCGGCTTCAAAGGCGGCCGCGTGGTTGGCGAGACCGACGAGCGCGGCGAGAAGATTGTCCGCCGGCCGGTGTATCCGTGCGACCTGCTCGGCAGCCTCTACGCGCGGCTCGGTATTGACCCCGACGGACCGATGCCCAACGCGCAGGGCCTCGACGTGCGGGTGACACCGGATCCTTCGGAAAAAGTGCCGTCGGCCGGGCGCCTCACGGAGCTGGTATGATCCGCGCATTCACCGGCGTGCCGCAAGGTCGTCGGCGGATCGGCGCGGCGGCGGGTCTCGCGCTGCTCTGGGCCGGAGGCGCCGCCGCGCAGAACCGCCCGCCGGCGGTCGCTTACCTCTATCCCGCCGGCGCGCGGCAGGGCGAGACGATCCGCGCCGTCGTCGGCGGCCAGCGGCTGCCCGAAGAGGCGACGCCTTTCTTCTCCGGCTCGGGCATCACGGCGAAAGTGGTCGCGCATCTCCGCCCGATGAAGCCCGAGGAACAGGAGGAGCGCCAGAAAGAGCTGCGCGACCTGCTGCAGCGCCAGCGCGAATCCCAGCGCACGAGCGCCGGACGTCCGCGCGCCGGCGCGAACTCCTGGACCGCCGAGAACGAGCGGCGGCTGGCGCAGTTGGCGGAGGAAATGGCAATGCTCGGCCGCTCGCGCAACGCGCCGGCGTTCGGCGAACGCATCGAGCTCGAAATCGCCGTCGCGCCGGACGCCACTCCGGGCACCCGCGAGTTCCGGCTGGCCGGCAACGGCGGCGTTTCCGCCCCCGTGATCTTCCAGGTCGGCGAACTGCCGGAACTGTCCGAGCCGCCGCTGACCGCGGTCGAAGTGATGGCCACCGTGGGCGGACCGCGCGCCGGACCGCTGCAACGGCAGGCCGCGCCCGAACGCCAGCCTCTCCGGCTGGCGCCGCCGGTCGTCGTCAACGGCCAGCTCGGCCCCGGCGAATGCGACCGCTACCGCTTCCCCGCGCGCGCCGGACAGCGGATCGTCATCGCCGTCGCCGCGCGTGAACTGCGGCCCTACATCGCCGACGCCGTGCCCGGCTGGTGCGATCCGGTCGTGACCGTGCGCGACGCCGAGGGCCGCGAGCTGGCCTGCAGCGATCATTTCCGCTTTCATCCCGACCCGGTGCTGCGCTTTGACCCGCCGGCGGACGGCGACTATACGCTGGAAATCCGCGATTGCATCTACCGCGGCCGCGAGGATTTCGTGTACCGCATGACCGTCGGCGAGATTCCCTACGTCACCGATATCGAACCGCTGGGCGGCCGCGCCGGGGCGCCGGCGCGGGTAACCCTGAACGGCTGGAATCTCGCGAAAACCGCGCTCGATTTCCCCGGCGACCTGCCGCCCGGCATCCATCCGCTGCCGGCGCTGCCGAAGGGCGCGCTCGCAAACCCGGTCCTGCGCTGGGCGGTGGATACGCTGCCGGAAATCGAAGAAGTGCGGCGGCGCGGTGGACCGACTCGCCAAAGCGTGACGCTGCCGGCGACCGTCAACGGGGTGATCGAAAAGCCCGGCGAACAGGATGTCTATGCTTTTGCCGGCAAGGCCGGGCAGACGGTCGTGCTGGAAGTGCAGGCCCGTCGGCTGGGCAGCCCGCTCGACGCGGCGCTGACGCTGGCCGACGCCGCGGGCGCGACGCTGGCGCTGAACGACGACACCGAGGACCGCGGCGCGGGGCTCGTCACGCACCAGGCCGACGCGCGCATCGCGTTCACGCTGCCGAAGGACGGCCGTTATGAGGCGCGCATCGCCGACCTCCAGGGCAAGGCCGGCCCGGAATACCGGTATCGGCTGCGGATCTCCGAGGCGCGGCCGGACTTTGAGCTGCGCATCGTGCCGTCGGGCGTGGCTGTCCGCCGCGGCGCGTCAGCGGCGCTCACGGTGCACGCGCTGCGCCGTGACGGTTTTGACGGCGAGATCGAGGTCAAACTGAAAAACGGCCGCGGATTCACGATCGCGGGCGGCCGGATACCGGCGGGCCAGGAACAGGTGCGGCTGACGCTGAGCGCGACGCGCGCACAAGAGCCGGGCCCGGCCGACCTGGTTTTCGAGGGCGAGGCCGAAATTGCGGGCGAGCGCGTCGTGCGTACGGCGGTGCCCGCCGAGGACGAAATGCAGGCTTTTCTGTGGCGCTTTCTGACGCCCGTCTCGAGTTTCACCGCGCTGGTCCTGCCGGGGGGACCGGCCCGTCCCGGCATCGCGACGCCGGCGGCTTCCGTTCAGACGGTCCGGCTGCCGGCCGGCGGCAATGCGAGTTTCACGGTCGAGACGCCGCCGCAGGCGCGGCGTGCGGGCCGCGTGACGCTGGCGCTGAACGATCCGCCCCCGGGCGTGACGCTGGAAAAGGCGGACGCGTCCAGCGGCCGCATCGAGGTCGTGCTGGCGGCGGCCGCCGACGCCAAAGCCGGCGCGCGCGGCAATCTGATTTTCGACCTCATTCTGGAACGGAGCGACACGCCGCCGGCGGCGCCGAATCCCCCGGCCCCGCCGGCACCCGCCGCTCCTCCGTCCCGCCGCGAGGGCCCACGCCGGGTCGTCCTCGGCCAACTCCCCGCCATCCCCTACGAAATCCTGCCGCGGTAGGCCGTCTTCCGAAGGCGACCAATCCCGCGCCGGACGGCGTTTCGGTCCGCCCGGCGCCGTCCCGCGTGACGACCGCAGTTCCCCGTCTTCGAACCTGCGTCGCAAAACACTTCACGATCGCGATGTGTTTTGCGACGCTTGAAAAGGCGGACGCGGTAGCTTGAGCAGACGCGTCCGCGGGCGGGGGGCGGCGCGAGAACGGATCGGGCGCGCGGACCGAAGCCCGCGCGCCCGATCGCTTTCACTCATGCGTCAGAATCCGACCGTGAAGTCCGCCTTGAATGTGTTCAGGTCTGTTCCGTTGTTCAGGCCCTTTTCGGCGATCGCGTACTGCAGCTTGATGTCGAAGTTCTTCGACACCGCATAGCGCACGTAGGGGATGTGCGCGCGCACGTTGGTGCCGTTGCCGGTATCGGTGTTTTCCGCGAAGACGCCCAGCACGCTATCCTTCTCGAGCTCGCGGTACTGGTAGCCGACTTCCCACGAACGGGGCGCGGAGGCCTTGCCGAGGCGGATTTCGCCCAGAAAAGCGGTGTCATCGCGGTCGGCCTCGGTGTTCACGGCGTACTGGCCGCCGATCGCCACGGGGAGGCCCGCGTTGAACTCCACGCGCGCGAAACCCTCCACCACTGTAAAGCCGGTGCCGTAGACGAGATAGGCCGCATCGCCAGCGCCGACCTTGCGCGTGGTGTTGCCGAAGGACTTGGCTTCATCAAAGAGCAACTGCTCCCCCTCGACTCCGTCGAACGCGAACAGGCTGGCGCCGAAGACCACGGAAGTTTGCTCGGCGGGTTTGAGCTGCAGCGCGGCTTGTGCGGAGACGAACGAGGTCTCCCCGGCCGTCGCGCGCTCCTGCACCACCCAGTAGCCCGCCGACGCGATCAGGTCCGCGCCCTCGTCGAGCCCCAGCTTCGCGCGGGCAACCACGCCCTCAGGATTCATGTCCGCCGAGAACACCAGGTCGGAGACGGCGATCCACGGCTGGGCCATTTTGCCCGCGGCCAGGTTCAATCCCTCCGCCACCTTCCAATCGAGGAATGCGCGGTCTATCCGGGCCGGCTTATCGTCAAAGGATCCGCTCATGGTCACATGATCGGTGATCGGTTCGCCCGCATTGGTGACGATCCGGACGCCGGCCTTGACGTCCTCGTTGACCTTCGCATCCAGCGAGAGGCGGGCCCGGAAGCGGTTCCGCAGTCGCGGCTGCTCCTCCTTTCCCTCCTCGTCCGTGGATTGGAAACGGTAACGCACGTCGCCCTTCCAGGTCAGGGTGTCCGTCCACGATTTCTTCACTTCCTGCGCCCCGGCCGTGCCGGCGGCCAGCCCGACGGCCAAGGCCGCCGCGATCCATGGAGTCTTCATGCCGTTCAACTCTCCTTCCGCAGGCGCGCCTGCGCCCGCCGGGACCCGCCCCCGCGGAAACCTCGCCGACCGGCATGGCACGGTGCCTCCGATCCGGCGCCGCAGTTTGCAGTCCGTTAGCACCGTACTAATACCGGATTAGCAATGCGTGAGTGGGTTATTAGGATTTGGTTACGCGCTGTTGCCGTGGACGGTAGGTTGCTAGGCCGATTCGTCCGACATTCGATAGCCGACGCTCCGCACCGATTCGATCGGCGGCTTGCGGTCACCCGCGCCGCAGATACGGCCCGCGTTCGCGCAACAGGCGGTCGAGGCGGCGGCGCAACGCGGCCGCAGTTTCGGCCGGGCCGCCGGGGTCGCCCGGCAGCGCCGCCAGCAGCGCGACCAGCGCGCGGAAATCGCTCCACCGGATTCGCTCGGGCGCGATCCGGCCGCGCGCGCCCATGTTGTGGTAGGCGCCCAGCGGCAGACAGACCCCCGCCGCGCGGCGGCCGAAGGCCTGAAACGCGGTCGCCTCGCACGTCCCACCTGGCATCAGGTGCCGGCGGTAGCGCAACGTGGAATCGGCCGCCGAAAGACGCTCCGCGGCCGCGGCCACGTGCGTCGTCAACTCGGAGTCGAATACGGAGACGCGATCGCCGACACGAATCACTGCGCCACCGCCCAGCGGCGCCGCCGGCTGGGCCTTCGAGGTTTCGATGCTGAGGAAGAAAGCGTCCGGCGGAAGCCGGCTCCGCTTCGCCGCCCAGAGCGCGCCGACAAAGCCCGCCTCCTCCGCCCGCGTCAGCAGCAGCGACACGCGATGTCGCGGCGGACCGCCGACCGCGATCCGATCGAGCGCGCACAACGCAGCGGCGACCCCTGCGACGTCGTCGCAGCCGCGCGCGATCACCGAATCGCCGCGCACAAGGCAGCCGGGAAAGTCCCACATTCCGATCGTTCCCGGCGGAACGTGCGCGCCGGCGGGCAGCTCCAGCGTGCAGCGCCGGAACGGGCCCTCCGGGTCGGGTCCGACCGAGCGCACGGCGGCGACGACTTCTTCGCCGGGCGTGAAAAACCGGGCACGCGCGCCCGAAAAGAAGGCCTCGTCCACGCCGCCACGGAACTGCGCGGCCAGCCGCCGGCCCCGCTGTGCGACTGCCACGAAACCGGGATGATCCAGGTGTGCGACATAGACCCAGTGACTCGCCCGGCGACCGCGCGCACCTCGCGGCGGCGGTCCCTCCATCCAAAGGTTACCGGCGGGATCGCGCCGCACCGGCCGGCCGCGTTCCGCGGCCCAGCGCCCGATCCAATCGGCCACCTGCTCCTCGCGGAATGGCGCGGTCGGGATTTCCAGCAGCGCGCGCAGCAACGCGCGTTCGGCGGCTGCGATCGCTGCGCTCGGCGCGGCAATGGCCCTTGAATGTAGCGGCTTCATCTAGGGTTTCACTTCGCCGCCGGCGCCGCGCCGCGATCCCACACCGTCAGCCCCGGCCGCGGCGGTGGTACGGAGCCAAACCGGCTGAGCAGCCATCCGACGGCGTAGGTCGTGCAGAAGGAGAACGGGAAGAAGAAGATCTCGTCCATCAGCTCGTATTCACGGGCCGCCAGCGTCAGGCCGAACGCCAGCGCCGCGCCGCCCCCCCACGCCCCAAAGCGCGCGCGGCGGTTGAGCATGCCGAGCAGGAACAGCGCCAGCACCGGCGCGCTGAACAATCCCATGATCGTCAGGAAGGCCTTGACGATGCCGCCGATGCGCGTGGCCCAGAACGCCATGCCGGTGGCGAAAATACCGAGCGCCACCGTCAACCACCGCGCCAGCCGCAGGCCGAAGGCTTCCGACCAGTCTCGGCGATACGGGCGGACGAAGTCGTTCACGATGACCGAGGAGACCGAGTTGATGCCGGAATCCACGCTCGACATCGCGGCGGCGAAAATGGCCGTGATCAAAAGGCCGGAAATGCCGTCCGGAAAACGGTGGACGATGAACCACGGCAGCACCTGGTCGCCCTTGAGTCCGTCGGGGATGACGCCGGGATGCGCGGCCGCCCATGCGAACAGGCCGACGCCGATGAAGGAGAGCGTCCCGATGATGGCGACGTCGGTCGCCGCGTTGAACAGGATGGCGCCGACCAGCCCGCGGCGGGTCCGCACGGCCAGCAAGCGCTGG
Source organism: uncultured Verrucomicrobiota bacterium (assembly GCA_964386675.1). Lineage (GTDB taxonomy): Bacteria > Verrucomicrobiota > Kiritimatiellia > PWTM01 > PWTM01 > CALGXT01. The sequence goes on along the minus strand of CAYLTB010000002.1, from coordinate 2,580 downwards.
ACGCTGACCTGGTCCACGCCGTACTCCTGCATCAGGTAGAAGAAGTAGGACACGGCCACGGCGAGGCCGGTCATTTCCGCGATATCCCACTTCAGGTCGAACCCGGCGAGCTTGCCGGCGGCCCGCGCCTCGCGCCAGACCGCGGCGACGCCGCCGGGCACGTCGCGCGGGATCAGGATCGCCAGCGCGACCGCGCCTCCGACCATGATGACGAACTGCGCGACGTCGGTCCACACGACCGCCGAAAGGCCGCCGAGCATCGTGTAGGCGGTCGCCAGCAGTCCCATCAGGAGGATTGAGGCCCACAGCGGCAGCCCGGTGACCGCGGAAAGCGCCAGCGCGGGCGCGTAGACGACCATGCCCAGCCAGCCGATCCGCGCCAGCAGGAAGAGCGCGGAGACGGCGAGACGGGCGGGGCGTCCGAAGCGCAGCTCGGCGTACTCGTAGGAGGTTGCCACGTTCCAGCGGCGATAGAACGGATAGAATAGCCAGATCAGCGCGGGTGCGATGAGGGGGCTCATCAGGCTGACCATGATCAACGCCGTGTTGACGCGATAGGCCATGCCGGGCAGGCCGAGGTATGTGTTGGCGCTGGTGACGGAGGCGTACAGGCTCATCGCCACGGGCAGCCAGGGCAGCCGGCGGCCGGCGAGAAAGAAGTCCTCCGTGGTGCGCTGGCGGCCCGCGAAACGCCATCCGATCGCCAGCATGGCCAGCAAGTACAGGCCGAGGACCCCGTAGTTGAGCGGTGTGAACTTCATAACGTCGGGGAGAGTTTCAGTCCGCGGCGGATGTAGGTCGGCACATCCAAGTCTTCGCCATCGAGAATGGTCGGCTCGGTGTCCTTGAACCGCCCCTTGCCGGACGGTTCGATGGGCAGCGTGCCCTGCACGGGTTTCGCCGCGCCGCGCGCCCGGCGCGGCTTCGGAGCGGACGCGGGCGGCGCGGCGGCGGCCGCCTCCGGGGCGGATGCGGATTCCGCGGCGGGCGCCGGCGGCGCATCCACGTCGGGCGCGGGCGCCTGTTCCGCCGTCAGCAGCGTCAAGCCGACGCGCCCCTCATATTCCGGATCAATGGCCGCGCCGATATGCAGCTCCGCATCCGGGTGGACCTGCTCGGTAACACCGTGGATCAGGCGGTCGAACTCGCTGAGGGTCAGGTCGGGGCCGGCGATCGCGGCGACGACGAGCCCGCGGGCGGCGGCCAGCGTCTGCCCGCGCTCCAGCAGCGGACTTTCGCGCAGGTGGGCCAGCGTCTCGGGCACGCGATTGGGACCGCCGGCCTCGAACGCCGCCAGGCCGAGCTGGCGCTCCCCTCCGAGCGCGAGCCGGCGCAGGTCGGCAAAATCCACCTCCAGCAGCCAGCGCTGCGTCAACAGCCGCCACAGGCTGCGCAGGCCGGCGGCGACAACCTCGTCCACCACACCGAACGCGCGTGCCAGCGGCGCGCCCTCGCCGACCCACTCGAAGAGCCGCTGGTTGGGAAACACGATCACCGCGTCGGACGCCGCGCGCAGCGCGCGCAGGCTTTCCTCCGCGCGCTGCCGCCGTCCGACGCCCTCGAAGAAGAACGGCAGCGTGCAGACCGCCAGCGTGAGCGCGCCCGATTCGCGCGCGATGCGGCTGACGACGGGCGCGGCGCCGCCGCCGGTGCCGCCGCCCAGCCCCGCGACGATCACGGCGAGTTCGACGCCGGCCCACAGCTCCCGCAGCGTGTCCGCCGCTTCCTCCGCCGCGCGCCGGCCGATCTCGGGGTCGCCGCCGGCGCTGAGGCCGTCGGTTGCGCTGCCGCCGATCGCCAGGCAGCGGGGCACCGGATTGGCGTGCAGCAGCGCCTCGCTCGTGTGCAGGACCGCGAGGTCCGGCGTCTCGCGCCAATGCTCGTACAAGTGCGCCAGCGCGCGGCCGCCGCCGCCGCCGACCCCTACCACCAGTACCCGTCCGTCGCCCATACGTCCGAATGTGCCTCAAACGCCGAACAACCGGCGCAACAACTCCCGGATATTCCACCCCGTGCCCTCGCGCGGGCCGCCGCGCTCGATGTAGAGCAGCAACCCGACGACCGTGGCGAACTCGGGCTCGAAGTTGACCGAAAGCCCGCTGACGCCGCGCGGCCGGCCGAGCGTGCACGGGAGGTTGAACTCCCGGACGACCAGCTCCGGCAGCCGCCGCAACAGTGCGCCGCCGCCGGTCAGCACCACGCCCGCGCCGAAGCGCTCCAGCAGGTTCTGCCGCTCCATCTCTTTCCGCACGATCCGCAGCGTTTCCTGCATCCGGGCGTGAATGATCAGTTGCAGGTCGCCCAGGCGCACGACGCGCTCCGGAAAACCGCTCTCCGCCGGCAGCGGGATCGCCTGGTGGCGCTGGGCCGGCTCGGGAACGGCGGCGCCGTGTTCGACCTTCAGCTTTTCCGCCCGTGCCGTCGGTATTTTCAAGCCCAGCGCCAGGTCGTTCGTGATGTGGTCGCCGCCCACCGCGATCACACCCGCCGTCGCGATCGCCCGGTTCGCGTACGCGTAGTACTCGGTCAGATCGGAAGAGCACACGTCTGAACTCCAGTCACTCGCTGTTATCTCGTATG
>CAYLTB010000001.1:0-66920 GCA_964386675.1 uncultured Verrucomicrobiota bacterium | reverse complement strand
CGGATCTCTACTTCCTGACGCCCGCCGCGCTGGCGGCCTTGGAACGGATGGGCGAAAAGTCCGCCGAGAATCTGGTCGCCGCCATCGCCGCGAGCCGCGAACGCGATCTGTGGCGCGTGATCCACGCGCTGGGCATCCGCCACGTCGGAGCGCGCTCGGCGCAGGTGCTGGAGGAGCGCTTCGCGAACCTCGCTGAATTGATGGCAGCCGACGAGGCGGCACTGACCGCGATTCCGGAAATCGGGCCGATCGTCGCCGCCTCCATACGGGACTTCTTCGCGCGCGATCGAAATCGCGCCTTTGTGGCGCGCCTGCTGGCGGCGGGCGTTCGCGCGGCGCGCCCGGCCCGTCCCGCGGGCGCCGCGCCGCTCCGCGGCCGGCAATTCGTGCTGACCGGTTCGCTGAGCAGCCTTTCCCGCGAACAGGCCGCCGAGCGCATCCGGGCGCTCGGCGGAATGGTCACGGCCAGCGTGTCGAAAAAGACGCACTTCGTCGTGGTCGGAGCGGACCCGGGTTCGAAACTCGACCGCGCCCGCGCGTTGGGCGTTCCGACGCTGGACGAGGCGGCTTTCCTGAAATTACTGACGGAGGCCGGCGGGTGAATCCGACCATCGTGACGACCGGCGCGTTCGAGGTCAACGGCCTGCTCTTGACTGTCGGGCGCGGCGCGGCCGTGGCGGTGGACCCGGGCGAGGCGGCGCCGGTTTGCCGGGCCTTGCAGGAACGCGGGGAAGTCCTGGCGGCGGTGCTGTTGACGCACGGCCACTTCGACCATTGCGCCGGCCTGGACGGCCTGTTGGCGATCCATCCGGCGCCGGTGTATCTCCACGAGGCCGACGCGGCGTGGGCGTTCGGCGAATGGAATCGCATGCCTCCGTGGTATCCGGAGCCGCCGGCCCGACCCGCCCAATGGCGTCCGTTGCCGGCGGGCGAACTGCGGATCGGCGACCTCAAACTGCGCGTCATCTTGACGCCCGGCCACACGCCCGGGAGCGTCTGCTTCCATCAAAGCGACGAACGATGGCTGATCAGCGGGGACACGCTCTTCCGCGAGGGCGTCGGCCGCACGGACCTGCCCGGCGGCGATTTCCAGACCCTTCGCGCGTCGCTGCAGCGTCTGCTGGAATTACCCGACGATACGCGCGTTTTTCCGGGCCACGGCCCCGCCACGACCGTCGGCCATGAACGGGAATACAACCCGTTCCTGAACGCGTGATCACCGGCGGCGGAGCAGCACGTTTTCCTCGTAATCGCGCACCGCCGCGATCCAGTCGGCGCCGGCCGGCGCGCGCGCGCGCCGGCACAGCTCGTCCCACACGGCGCCCAGCGGCCCTACTTTGGCCTCCTCCATCCAGGCGAGTTTTTCGGCGCCGCGTCCCTCCGCCTCCAGTTGACGAATCGCCGCCGTGGGTTCCAGCAGCGCCGCCAACAACGCTTTGCGCGTCGCCCGGGCGCCGATGACGTACGCTGCGATCCGGTTGATGCTGGCGTCGAAATAATCCGTCGCCAGGGCGACGCGATCCAGCGCGTTGCCGCGGACCAGCTCCTGGAAGACGGCGCGCAGATCGTCGTTGAAGATCACGACGTGGTCGCTGTCCCAGCGGATCGGCCGGCTCACGTGCAGCAGCAACCCCTCGTGAAACTGCAGCAGCGCGGAAATCTTGTCGGCGATCGTTTCCGTCGGGTGAAAATGCCCCATGTCGAGGCAAAGCCGGACGTTGCGCGTCAGCGCGTAGGCGGCGTAAAACTCGTTCGATCCGACCACATAGTCCTCGCTGCCGATGCCGAACAGTTTGCCCTCGACCGCGTCACGGCACCATCGCGGATCCACGCCCGCATGCCGCGCCAGGACCCGGTCGAGCGCTTCCACCAGTCGGCGCCGGGGCGACCACCGGTCGGCGGGGGAATCCTTGCGTCCGTCCGGCAGCCAGTGGTTCAGGATGACGGGCGCGCGCAGCGCCTTCCCCATGTCCGTGGCGATGCGGCGGCAGGCGACGGCGTGTCGAATCCAGAACTCCCGGACGCTGCGGTCCGGATGGGACAGCGTCAGGCCGTCGTTTGCGAGCGGATGCGCGAAGAAGGTGGTGTTGAAATCGAGCCCGATCTTGCGGGCGCGCGCCCATGCGATCCAGCGTTCGAAGTGCTGCGTGCGCAGCTCGTCGCGCGGGACGGCGCGCCCCTCGGTCTCGGCATACAGCGCGTGGAGGTTGACGCGGTGAACGCCGGGCGCCAGGCGCATCACGGTCTCCAGGTCGCGGCGCATTTCCTCGCCGTTGCGGGCGCGACCGGGATGCGAACCGGTGGCCAGAATCCCGCCGCCGTCCACGGCGCCCTCGCGCACTTCAAAGCCGCCGACGTCGTCGGCCTGCCAGCAATGCAGGGAAATCGGAACCTGGAGTGCGCGTGCGATCGCGTGCTCCGTGTCCACGCCGATGGCGGCGTAGTGCTGCTTCGCCGCCCGGTAGGCGGCCCGGAGATCCGCGTTTTTACGTCGGTTTGTGGTTGCCATGTGCATCCGCCTTTCCACCCGCTTCCGCGGGCCTGCCTGTTTCGCGTGCGGCGGCCAGCATGCCCGACCGCCCGCCCAAAATCCAACTCTTTCGTGGGGGACAATCTCCGCTCGCCGCGGACCGCGGCGGTGGTAACATCGCGCCCATGCCGGGCATTGCCAAGGTCGTGGTGGAACTTTCGCTGAACCGCGAGTTCGATTACCGAATCCCGCCGGAGCTGGAAGATTCAGTGCGGGTCGGCTCGCCGGTGATCGTGCCGTTCGGCCGCTCGGAGCGGCGCGGGATCGTTGTCGCGCTCGCGGACCGGTCCGACTATCCGCACCTGAAAGCGATCCGAGAGGTCGTCGGCCGGAAGGCGCTGATCGAGGAGCGGATCACGGAGCTGGCCCGGTGGATCGCGGACTACTACATCGCGCCGATCGAGACGGCGGTGCGCGCCGTGCTGCCGGCGGTCGTCCGCCGTGCGCCGGCCGGCCACCTGCGGCGGTTGATCGTGACGCCGACCGAGGCCGGGGCCGATCCCGGCGCCGCCGAGCGACTGCGCGCCCGCGCGCCGAAACAGGCGGCGGCGCTCGATGCGCTGATGAGCGGCGGCGAGATCTTTCTCGCCCAACTGGCCAAACGCGCGCGCGTCTCCGCGGCCGCCATTCGGGCGCTCGAACAGAAGGGGCTCGTCCGCATCGGCGAGGGCGTGGTGCGGCGCGACCCGGAGGCGGCGCGCGAACTGCTGCCCTCCGCGCCGCTGGAATTGATGCCCGAGCAGACGGCGGCGCTGGAAACGATCCGGCGCTCGATTGACACGCTCACGCCGCCGGTGGTGCTGCTCTTCGGCGTCACCGGCAGCGGCAAAACGGAAGTGTACCTGCAGGCGATCGCGCACGCGGCCGCGCAGGGCAAGGGCGCGATCGTGCTGGTGCCGGAGATTTCGCTGACACCGCAAACGGTCGAGCGCTTCCGCCGGCGGTTCGGCGACCGCGTGGCCATCCTGCACAGCAACCTTTCCGAAGGCGAGCGCCACGACGAGTGGCACCGGGTGCACGAAGGCCGCGCCAGCATCGTCGTCGGCGCGCGCTCCGCACTGTTCGCGCCGGTGCGGAACCTGGGGTTGATCGTCGTGGACGAGGAACACGAGCACTCCTACAAGCAGTCGGAGACGCCGTGTTACCACGCCCGCGACACGGCGGTCATGCGCGGGCATCGCGAGGGCTGCGCGGTCGTGCTCGGCTCGGCGACGCCGTCGTTGGAATCCTACCGAAACGCGCTCGCGGGCAAGTACGCGATGGTGCGGCTGACGCACCGGGTGGACCACCGCCGGATGCCGCTGCTCAAGGTCGTGGACCTGCGCGCGGAGGCCGAGCGCGAGGGCCGGGCCAACGTGTTTTCGCGGGAACTGGTGCAGGCGGTCGCCGAGCGCCTCGCCCGCGCGGAGCAGACCATCCTCTTCCTGAACCGCCGCGGCTACGCCTCGTCGCTGATCTGTCCGAAATGCGGCTTTGTCGCGCAGTGCGAGGACTGCAGCGTTTCGACGACCTATCACAAACGGGAGCAGCGGCTGATCTGCCACCTGTGCGGGCGGCGGACGCCGGTGCCGGAGCGCTGTCCGAAATGCGGCGACCCGGCCTTCCGCTACGCCGGCCTCGGCACCGAGCGCGTCGAGGAGATCCTCGCCAAGCTCTTTCCCCGCGCTCGCGCGGCGCGGATGGATTCCGACACGATGACGCGCAAGGAGTCCTACCGCGAAGTCCTCGGCGATTTCCGCACCGGCAAGCTCGATATCCTCGTCGGCACACAGATGATCGCGAAGGGATTGGACTTCCCGAACGTCACGCTCGTCGGCGTATTGTTCGCGGATCTGGCGCTGCACCTGCCGGACTTCCGGGCCGGCGAGCGCACGTTCCAAATGCTGACGCAGGTGGCCGGCCGCGCCGGCCGCGGCGACGTCGCCGGCGAGGTCATCGTGCAGACCTACACGCCGCACCACCCGGCGATCCAGGCGGTGCGCCGCTTCGACCTGGAAGGCTTCTATGAGCAGGAACTGGCGTTCCGCCGCGAGTTGGAATACCCGCCGTTCACGCGGCTCACCTGCCTGACGGCGCGCGGCGCCGACCGGGCGGCGGTCGCCGGTTACATGGAGCGGCTGGCCGAAGCGCTGCGCCGCGCCGCCGCGGAGGCCGACGGCGCGGTGAAGGTCTCGGACGCGGCGCCCGCGCCCTTCGAGCGCATCCAGGGCCAGTATCGTCAGCAGGTGATCGTCCGCGCCGCCGACGCGCGGGCGATGAACCGTGCGATCCGCGCGGCGGTGCTGGCGGAAAAGAAGCCGTCGGGCGTCCTGTTGCTCATTGACGTGGACGCGCTCTCGCTTCTATAGCGGCGCCCCGTCCCCCCAGCCCGCCGCCCTCGCACGGGGCACGGATGACCGCTCAGGGACCCCCGGCCCCCGTTCGGCGTCCGTCGGCCGCCGTCAGCTTCTCGAACAGCTCGCGGTAGCGCCGGCCGACCTCCGTCCAACTGCGCTCCCGCGCCGCGCGCATTGCGCGCGCGCGGATCGCGCCGAACCGCGCGTCCGGCGCGCGCGCGAAATCGGCCAGCGCGGCCCGCAACCCCTCCGCGTCGCCCGGCGGGAACAGCCAGCCGAGGTCGTAACGGCGGACGGTCTCACCGATCAGGTACTGGTCGCAGGCGATCACGGCCTTGCCGAATTCGGCGGCACGCCGCAGGTGGGTGCTGTCGCCGGGAAAGTCGCGTTCGAACGGGATCACGACCGCGTCGCAGGCCGCATAGTAGAGCCGCATCTCCTCGTCCGTGACATAACGGGGGACGATGATCAGCGACTCGGTCCAGCCGCGCGCGTCGGCGGCGGCGCGATCGCCCCACCCCTCGTACGACCCGCCGACCGCGCCGACCATGCAGACGGTCAATTCCGGCGGAAGGCCCTCCAGTGCGCGCAGCAACAGCGGCCCGCCTTTGGCGCGGCTGGCCGCGCCAAACAGCAGCGCCATCCGGCGGCCGGTGGGCAGGCCGAGCCGCCGCCGCGCCTCGGGGACCGGCGGCGCCTGCGCCGTCGCGTCCTCGTGGCCGTCGGGCAGCCAGATGGCGTTGGGGTGCGGCGGCAGGCCCATGAAGGGCGGGCCGTAGGGCGAGCAAAACAGCAGCGGCATTCGCCGCAGCAGCGCGGGCGCGACGGCGCGGTTGGCCGCCGCGCGCAGGGCGAAGCCGCGCGGCGCGGCCCGGCACTGCCGCCAGCGGGGAAAGATGATCGGCATGCGGGCGACCCATTGCGGTCCCGCGCCGCCGCCCAGCACCGGCAGAAACGGCAGCGCGAGCACGGGTTCGAGGTGGCTGACAAAAAAGACATCGAATCGTTCGCGCACCGCCGTTCGCCAGGCGGCGCGCAACACGGCGAACGGCTCCCACAGGTACGTGGCGAGGCGGCCGCGGCGGCGGAGGACCGACGCGGCGGCCGCCTCCGCCGCCGCGCGCCGCGCAATCGCGCACCGGTACGCGCCTCGAAGCGGCGGCGCGCCCGGGGGGTACACGGCGGGCGCGCCGATCACCGTTACGTCCAGACCGGCCTCTGCCATCGCGTTGGCGCGGTATTTCGTGCTGTACACCGCGTCGGCAAACTGCCCGGTCAGACCGGTGGCGCAGACCAGAACCTTCATGGCATCGGGCGGCCGCGGCGGTGAAAACGCCGGCGCGGCGGCGGCGCCCACGATAGCGGAGCGCACGCGCGCGCGCAACGGTCGGCGCTCCGGCGTTGTGTTTCTCCGCCGATGCGTTAGGATGGAGGGCGTTGCGGCCCGGGCGCATCCCGCGCCATCCTGCCGCGGGAAGGATAACACCCATGAGCGAAATCACCGACTCCGGCAGCATGGCGGTCTTCTGCGATTTTGAAAACGTCGCGCTCGGCGTGCGCGATGCGAAGATCGAGCGCTTCGACATCCGGCTCGTTCTCGAAAAGCTGCTGCTGAAGGGGCCCATCATCGTCAAGAAGGCCTACTGCGACTGGGCGCGCTACAAGGAGTTCAAGGCCGCGATGCACGAAGCGTCTTTCGAACTGATTGACGTGCCGCACGTCCGCCAGTCCGGCAAGAACTCCGCCGACATCCGGCTGGTCGTGGACGCGCTGGACCTCTGCTACACGAAGCCGCACGTACGGACCTTCGTGATCATCAGCGGCGACTCCGACTTCTCGCCGCTGGTGAGCAAATTGCGCGAGAGCAACAAGACCGTGATCGGCGTCGGTGTGAAGAACTCGACCTCCGACCTGCTGATCGCGAACTGCGACGAGTTCATCTACTACGACGACCTCGCCCGCGCGCGCGCCTCCAGCGCGGCGCGCAAACCGCGCCGGACTCGCGCGCCGGCGGCCGCCGGGGCCGCCGCAGCCGCCCGGCCCGCCGCGGCGGCCGCGAAGACGCCGGCCGCGGACGGCGACCCGGCCAGCGAAGGCATCGCGCATGTGATCGAAGTCGTCGAGGAGCTGCTCGCCGACCGCGGCGGCGACGGGCGGGTCTGGGGCTCGATGGTCAAGCAGACGCTGAAGCGCCGACGCCCGAACTTCAACGAAGCCTACCATGGGTTTCGTTCGTTCAACGCGCTGCTCGAAGAAGCGCAGCGCCGAGGCCTGCTCACCCTCGAGTCCGACGAACGGTCGGGCGGCTACGTCATCACGGGCCTCGCGCATGACGATTGAGCGCTCCGGCCGCGCCGCGCGGCCGGAGCGCGCCGCCGGCTTACTGCTGCATGTCACCTCGCTGCCGGGCCCCTGGGGCATCGGCGAGATCGGTCCGCATGCCCGCCGTTGGCTGCGCGCGCTCTCGGCGATGCGCCAGCGATACTGGCAGTTTCTGCCGCTCGGCCCTACCGGTTACGGCGACTCACCCTACCAGAGCCTTTCGACGTTCGCCGCCCACGCGTTGCTGATCAGCTTCGATGACCTCCGCCGCGACGGCTGGTTGACCGCCGGCGACCTGCAAGGCTTTCCGATCACCGATGCGACGCGGGTGGATTTCGGCGCCATCCTGCCGGCGCGCCGAGCGCGACTGCAGGCGGCCGCGGACCGGTTCTCCGCGGCGTCGGCCGCTCGGCAGCGCGGGTTCGCCGCCTTCCGTCGCCGGCAGGCGGATTGGCTGCCGGATTATGCGCTGTTCATGGCGCTCAAGACCGAGCACGGCGGCAGGGCCTGGACCGACTGGCCGGCGCCGCTGGCGCAACGAGAGCCGGACGCGCTGGACGCCGCGCGACGGCGGCTCGATCGAGAGATCCGCCGCGAGGAAATCCTCCAGTTCCTCTTCGATCGCCAATGGGCGGCGCTGCGCCGCACCGCCGCCCGGCTCGGCATCCGGCTGATCGGCGATCTGCCCATCTTCGTCGCCCACGACAGCGCAGACGTCTGGGCGCGCCGCGACCTGTTTCACGTGGACGATCGAGGGCATCCGACCGTGGTCGCGGGCGTTCCGCCGGACTATTTCTCAACCACCGGCCAGCGCTGGGGCAATCCGCTCTACCGCTGGGAGGCGCACGCCGCCGAAGGGTATCGCTGGTGGATCGCCCGCGTACGGCGCGCGCTCGCGTGGGCGGATTGGCTGCGCCTCGACCACTTCCGGGGCTTGCAGGACTATTGGCAAATCCCGGCCTCCGAACCGACCGCGGAGCGCGGCCGCTGGGTCGCCGGCCCGCGCGACGCGCTACTGGCGGCGCTGCGCAACGCACTCGGCGGCCGGCTGCCGATCCTCGCGGAGGACCTCGGCATCATAACCGACGAGGTCCGCGCCCTGCGCGACCGCTTCGGTCTGCCGGGCATGGAGGTTTTGCAGTTCCTCTTCGGCGAGTTGGCGGAGCGGCCGGACCGCCTGGAGCGCCTCCGCGAGAACAGCGTCGTGTACACGGGCACGCACGACAACGACACGGCGCGCGGCTGGTTCGAGGCGTCGGCCGCGTCGGCGGAGGGCGAAGTCGCGCGGGCGCGGCGGGCGGCGGAGGCGCTGTTGGGACGCGACCCGGCGAAGGCGCCCGCGCGGATGGTCGAACTCGCGTGGCGCTCTCCCGCGCGGCTGGCGATCGCGCCGCTGCAGGACGTTCTCGCACTGGGGTCGGAGGCGCGGATGAATACGCCCGGCACGGCGCAGGGCAACTGGCAGTGGCGGTTCGCGTGGCCGCAGCTCACCGCCGCGGCGAAGACGCGGCTCGCGCGCCTCACGCGCGCGGCCGGGCGCGCGCCGCCGGCCGGCTGACCTGCGGCTTCCAACGGTTGGAAAAACGGGCGGGCCGACTTCCAAGCCTTGGAAACCTCCACCCTTGCAGGGTCGCGCGTTCTGACCGAATGCATCAATCTTTCACGGTCCGGCTCGCGAGCACGCGCACCCGCCTCGCTAACCCCGCCGCCGCCCAGACCATGGATTCTCCGGGACCCGTATACTCGGCGTTCTCAAGCCCCATGGCGCGACGACGAGGTGCGCCCGCCCTCCCCGCCGGCCGCAGCGCCTCGGCCCGGGCGGTCACGGCATTCACGAGCCCGGCGCCCTCGCGCGGAAGCTCGCCGCGCTCGGAGTCCGACAGCGGCGGGGGCGGCTCCCGCCGTCGTCCCTCCTGCGCCGTTGCGCGGACGGCGCACGCCCGCAGGTCGGCCGCGAGGAGGGCAGGTCGGGTCCTTTGAGTTTTCGCAGTGCTCGCTTCATCCGCTGTTCTTCCAGTGGAGGTTGTCCAACACCGCCCTCATGGCCCGGATCGTCGGCGGCGTCATCCCGTAGCGCGGTTCGCAGCGGTAGACGGCGAACGCGATCGAGAGGCCGAGCGCCGGTCCGAAGCAGCGGTGCGTACGGCTGAACCGGCCGTTGCGGAAGTGGATGAACGGCATCCCGACCTCGCGCTTCTGGACCAGCGTGGTCCGCGGCGCCTCCGTCCGTTCGCCCTCCGTATCGCCCCCCCCCGTGACGATCTTCACCACGTCGGGACCGCGCGCCCGCAGGGCCCGCAGGTGTTCCGCCACCTGTTCCGTCGTCGGCAGACACGACAGGTGCGACGACATGACCACCTCCGCGCCCAGGGCATGAATGCGGTCGATCAGGCGCCTCTGCCGGTCGATGGCGTCGGGATGGCGCGTGATTTCCAGCGGCGAGGGATCGTACAAGTCCCCCATGATGTCGATCATGGCGGCCCGCGTGAGCGCCGGGCCGAGCGCTACGCAGCAGGCCCGGCCGCCATAGGGCGCGCCCCAGACGGCCAGGGACTTGGTCAGGCCGATGAGCCCGCGCTTGGCGGCGCTGTAATTGACCGCGCTCGGGCCGCCGCACGCGTTTGACGCGCGGGTCGCGTTATTGCTACCGTGCGAACGGCATCGAACCCGGAGAACGCGATGGACATCCCCGTGCTGCACGTCGAGGGCGAGTCGCTGGCGGAGGCCTACGAGCGGGCGCTGGTGGCGTTATATCACGGCGGCACGCGGTTCCGCACGCAGTACGACCGGCCCGGCGACCCGCCCAGCCTCGACGCCACCATGGGCATCACTGTGCGACGCCCGATGAGCGACCCGATGATCCACCGCGCGTTTCCCGGCGGGATCGAGGACCTGCGCGAATACGTGCTGGAGTTGCAGGGCGCAAAGGACCATTGGGTCAAGAACATCAACGATCCCGCCGACACGCGCTGGGAATACACCTACCATGGCCGGCTGGCCCGCTACGGCGTCTGGCGCGAGTTTGAAAACGGCGCCAGCGTCGAAAAAGGCCCCTTCGTCGTACCGCAGATCGAGCGGGTCATCGAGAAGCTCGCGGCACAGCCGTTCACGCGGCAGGCGCAGATGATCACCTGGATGCCGAACCTCGACCTCGATTGCTACGATCCGCCGTGCCTGCAGTCCATCTGGTACCGCATCCTCGAGGGTGCGGACGGGATCGGCTGGCTCAACACGAACATCCGCTTCCGCAGCAACGACGCGTGGGGAGCCAATTTCATGAACATGTTCGGCTTCGTGATGTTCACGCGGGACGTCGTGGCCGACGCGGTGGCGCGCCGCCGCGGGCGGCCGGTCGAACTGGGCCGCTTGCACTGGCACGCGGACTCGTTCCACATCTATGGCAAGGACCTCGCCGACGCCGAGCAACGGCTGTTCCGCCGTCTTGATACGACGGCCTTCGAAGACCGCGTCTATCGCATGGACGACCCCGCGATCCGCGAGATCTACGACGAGGCCGGCCCCGCGGTGCTCGCCAAAATCCGCGCGCACGACGCCGAGCATCCATGAGACGCGCGCCCGACTACATCGCGCGGCGGATGATCCCGGTCCTTCGGGCTCTGCAGCGCGAGGCCCGCGCGCTGGCGCGGCGCCACGCGCACGCGGTACGGCAGGCGCACGAGTCCCACCGGGACAGCGCTCGCAACCTGCTGCATTACCTGGCGCTCCGGAACGGCGACCTGAGCGGCCTGCAGCAGGACCTCGCCGCGCTGGGTCTGAGCCGGCTCGGCCGGGCCGAGGCGAACGTCCTGTGCGCCATCGAGGCCGTGCTCGAGTCGTTGTGCCGGCTGGCGGACCTTCCGCCGCCGCGGACGACATCGGCGCGGGGAGCGCCCGCGAGCGGCGGCGAACGACTGGCCGTCCACGCCGAGGCGCTGCTGGGGCCGACGCCCGCGCGGCGGTCCGCGCGCATCATGGTCACCCTGCCCACGGAGGCGGCGGAGCGGCCGGAGCTCGTCAAGGACTGCATGGCGGCCGGCATGAACCTCGCGCGGATCAACTGCGCCCACGATGACCCGGACGTGTGGCGCGCCATGGTCGCGCACGTGCGCGCCGCAGAACGGCGGCTCGGCCGGACCTGCCGGATCTACGCGGACCTGCAGGGCCCCAAACTGCGCACCGGCGCGATCCGTCCGGTCGGCCGGTTGCTCGAATTCGGTCCGCGCCGCAATGTCTGGGGCGCGGTCGTCGAGCCGGCGCGCGTGCTGCTGACGCCGCGCGGCGCGCCCGAAGTCGAGCACCCCTTCGTCGAGGCGGCACTCCCCGTGGATGCCGGCCTACTCGAACGCGCGCGCGCCGGCGACCAGCTGCGTCTGCTCGATACGCGCGGCCTGCGCCGCACGCTGACGCTGGTCGGCCGCGAACCCGAGGGTTTCCTGGCTCAGGCGGGCGCACACGTGTACCTGCGGGACGGCGCGCCCTACCGGTTGCGGCGCGGCGGCCGCACCATCGCCGAGGGCTTCATCGGACCGCTGCCGGAGGTCGCGCTGCCCCTGGTGCTCCGCATCGGCGACCCGCTCGTGGTGACCTCGGAATCCGTCCCCGGCAGTCCCGCCCGGTACGACCCGAACGGCGCGCTCCAGACGCCGGCCAGCATTCCCTGCACGCTGCGCGAGGTCTTCACCGCCGTACAGCCCGGACAGCCGATCTGGTTCGACGACGGCAAGATCGGCGGCGTCATTCGCCGCGTTTTCCGCAACCGGTTCGAGGTCGAGATCACCCACGCCGCGCCCCACGGATCAAAATTGCGCGCCGAGAAAGGCATCAACCTGCCGGCGACGACGCTGCGCGTCCCCGCGCTGACGGAGAAAGACCGATCGGACTTGCGCGCGGCGGCGCCGTGGGCGGACCTCGTGGGGTTGTCTTTTGTCCGGCACCCGCGCGACATCCTCGCGCTGGCCGCCGAGCTCCGGCGGTTGCGGGCGCGGCGGCTGGGCATCGTATTGAAAATCGAGAACCGCGCGGCGATCGAAAACCTGCCCCGACTGCTGCTGGCGGCGATGCACTGCCCGCCGGTCGGTGTTATGCTGGCGCGCGGCGACCTGGCGGTTGAGGTGAGCTTCGAACGCCTCGCCGAGTTGCAGGAGGAAATTCTCGCGCTGTGCGAGGCCGCGCATGTGCCAGTCATCTGGGCGACGCAGGTATTGGAAAGCATGGCCAAGAAAGGCCTCCCCTCGCGCGCCGAAGTCTCCGACGCGGCGATGAGCGGACGGGCCGAGTGCGTAATGCTCAACAAGGGTCCGCACATCGTCGAGACCGTGCGGCTGCTCGATCGGGTGCTGCGGCGGGTGAGCGCCCAGCGCGTGAAACGCCGGCCGTTGCTGCGTCGGCTGTCGCTGGGAGGTCTCGCACCGCCTTCCGGCCGGCGATGACGGCGCGGCCTCGGATTGACGGAACGCCGGCATGGACTGCGAACCGCGGAATCTCGAATGTCCAAGGATCCTCGAATCGGCCCACACGATGAGGCGACGGCGCCGCCGGCCGGCGTCCGGCGCTGTTCGGACATTCCGCGCGGCCGCGCCGCAGGGAGATGACTGAAATGCAGGATGCGTTATCCAACCCGGCCGGCTTTACGCCCCGCCACGCGACACTGGTCGCGGTGGATTCGGACGGCTGCGTATTCGACACGATGGGACCGAAACAGATTCGCTGCTTTCATCCGGAGATCATCCGGTGCTGGGGTCTGGAACGGATCGAACGCGAATTGCGAGAGACCGCGGAGTTTGTGAACCTGCGCTCGACGTGGCGAGGTTCCAACCGGTTCCCGGCGCTGCTGCGCGTTTTCGAGCTGCTGGCCCGGCGGCCCGAGGTGCGCCGCGCCGGCGTGGCGCTGCCGGACGTGGGGCCGCTGCGGCGGTTCGTGACATCGGGGCGTCCGCTGAGCCTCGATGAACTGCGCGCGGAGACCGAGCGGACCGGGGAACCGGAACTGCGGCGGTTGCTCGAGTGGAGCCTTGCGGTCAATGCGCGCGTGGCGCGCGAGCTGCCGTCGTCGCCGCCGTTCCCCGGGGTCCGGGAAGCGCTCGCCGCAATGGCGGCGGCTTCGGACCTGGTCGTGGTATCGCAGACGCCGGAGGAGGCCGTGATCCGCGAATGGCGCGAGAGCGGTCTGCTGCCGCTGGTTCGCGCGATCCTCGGGCCGGCGCAAGGCACGAAGGGACAGATGCTGGACCGGGCCGCGCGCGGGCGGTACGCCGCCGGCCGGGTCCTGATGATCGGCGACGCGCCCGGCGACCGGCAGGCTGCGCGGGAAGCGGGCGCGGCCTTTTTCCCGATCCTTCCGGGCCGCGAACCGGAGTCCTGGTCTCGATTGCGCCGCGAGGCGTTCCCGCGCTTCCTCCGCGGCGGGTGGAGTGCGGAGTACGAGGGCGAACGGACCGCGGAATTCGAGGCGCTGCTGCCGGACACCCCGCCGTGGGAGCGCTTGCGGCCATCGGTTGACGGCGCCGACGCCTGAGATTAGTCTTCCGGGCACGGTCACGGCGATCGTGCAGAACCCGAAAGGAAACGCCATGAATTCTCGTCGAAATCGTCTGGCGCCCGCTGCGTTGGCGGCCTTGCTGCTGGCCGGCTGCGCACATTTTCCCGGTGGAATTTCGGATTCCACCACCCCGATCAACAACCGGAAGTACGTCAAGCTCGGTCGCGTCGCCAAGACCGACAGCTATGTCCTGTTGCTCGGCATCCTGCCGGTCACCGGATCCAATACGATCCGAGAGGCCGTGGACGCGGCGATCCGCTCGCGCGGCGCGGATGCGTTGATTGACGTGACGGTCGAGTCGTATTTCCAATGGTGGATTCTCTTCACCCGGCACGTCACGCGGGTCGAAGGCGAGGCGATCCGTTTTCAGGACTGACCTGCAACGGGACGGGCCACTTCGCGGCCGGCGTCGTTGACGTTTTTCTCATGGAACTCCGCTTGACTTGCCTGCGGTTTGCTTCTATCAAGCCGGATAGTTATGCGGATCGGGATTATTCCCCCAGGAATCCGGACTCTTGAGCGACTCAGAATCAGTGCCGCCGGGCAGGTCGGCGGATTTATATCGCGACCGCGAGGCAACGCCGCCGGTGGTGCCCACGCGGTCTTCACGGCCACGCGTCGCTCCTCCGTTGGCACGCCGGACCGGGTCGCTCGCCCGCCATCGCGCGCGGAGGTCATCCCGGCTGTTCTGGGAGCTGGTCGGCGTCGCCGCGGTTGGGACCGTTATCTTCATCGCGTACCGCGCGCATAAAATGCCGCGCGCCCAGCCGGCCCGGCCCGCGCCGTCCCTACCGGCATCGCTGTCTACGCCCGCCCGCGAAGCGCCGGAGTCCGCGTCCACCGCGGAGATCACCCGCTTCAGCGTGGCGCGGCTCCGGGAGTTGCCCGACCGCGCCCGGGATACCCGACTGGCCGCCGACACGCTCGCCGCCCGCGGTCTCGCCGCCGAGGCGCTGGAACGACTGGAGCGTGAACTGGCTGCGGCGCCGACCAACCTGGAGCTCAAGTCGGCCCTGGCCGACCACCTGATGGACCAGCGACGGTTTGACGATGCCCGCCGGCTGTTGTCGGAGATCATCGAGGCGCAGCCGCGCGATCCGGAACCCCGGCGACGGCTGGCCGCGGCGTTGCTCGGAGCGGAGCGCTTCGCGGACGCGTACGACATGGTCCGCTGGTACCTGGACGCCGCGCCCGCCGATCTCGCCGGTCGCAAGCTGGCGGCGCGCATCTGCCTCGATGGCGGCTGGTACGACCAGGCCCTGGTGCACCTGCGTTCGATCGCAGACTCCCGCCAGGAAGACGTTGAGACCCGCCAGTTGTTCGCGCTGGCCTACCTGCGGCTGGGCCAATACGTGAAGGCCGTCAGCCAGCTCGCGGAACTGGCGCGCGGCGAGTCGCCGGACAAATCCACCTTCTACAACCTCGCCCTGGCCTTCGCGCGGCAGGAGCAGGCGGGTGAAACGATTCGGACGCTGACCCGCGCCGTCGAACTCTTCGGCGCCTCCCAAGTGCTGCAGTGGATGAGCGACGAGGATTTCCGGCCCCTGCAGAACGACCCGCTGTTCCGAACTTTTCGCGCCCAATTGAGCCAGCAGAACGTGCCCGAGGTGGTTTCGCTTGCGCCGCGCCGAGGCGGGCCCGGAGAACGGGACATCGGCATGATGCCCGGCCCGATGATGCGCGGCGTCCCCGAGTTGAAGCGCTGATCGGCGATCGGACCGTCACGCCGCGGACGACGGGCCGCCGTCGCCGTTCTTCTTTTCGTCCGCGCCGTCGGTCGCGCCTTCCTCGCGGCCCTTCTTGAACTCCTTGATGCTGCGGCCGAGCGACCGCGCCAGTTCCGGCAGCCGCCGCGCTCCAAAGAGCAGGACGATTGCCAGGAGGATCAACAACCCTTCCTGCCAGCCCAGTCTCATGGTCGTGTCTCCGTTCTTTCGGCGGGCGCCGTCCGCTCGGCGCGTGCCAGATCGCCCGGCCGCGGCTCGCCCGCCAGGATGTCCGCCGCGACGAACGGCGGACGGCGGCGCGCCGTCACCCGCACCCAGGCCACCCGCTGATCGTCGCGCCAGACCGTGAGTTCCTCGCCTTCGCCCGGCGGCACGAGGCAATCCAGAATCACGAAGCCCCGCTCGTCGTTCACGCGGACGACCTGCGCGAGCGTTTCGTCGGCCGGCCGGAACCCCTCGGGGACCGCCCCGCCCGTCCGGCACCCGCCGGCGACCGCCGCCGCGGCCAGCGCCCAGGCCGCGCGCCACCCGCCGGCAGCCAGCCGCGCCACGGACATTCCTCGCATCGGGGCCGCGCTCGACATTGTTCCTTGCCCAATCGGACGATCAAGGCATGGTACTCGTTGAACCGGGCCGTGTCACGCGGCAACCGGTTCGTGAAGAAGGACGCCACCGCATCGTACGGGGCGCGGAAATCCACCCACCCGTGCCGCGCCAGCGCGCGGCGCGCGTAGGCGTCCGCGACAAAGACGGGACGCAGCGCGGCGTAGAGCAGGATACTGTCCGCGGTTTCCGGCCCGATGCCGTGGATCGAAAGCAGTTCGGCGCGCAGCGCCCCGGTCGGCATTGCGAACAGCCGGTCGAGTCGGCCGCCAAAGCGATCGAACAGCCGCTCGATAAACGCCCGCAGCCGGCGTGCCTTGACGTTGAAGTAGCCGGCTGGGCGAATCAACTCCGCCAGCACGGCGGGCGGGGTCGCCCACAGCGCGCGGGGCGTCAGCCGCCGCGCTCTCCGCAGGTTCGCGATCGCGCGCTCGACATTGGTCCAGGCGGTATGCTGCGTGAGGATGGCGCCGACGACCGTCTCGAACGGCGTGCGCGCCGGCCACCAGCCCTGCGGTCCCCAGCGCGCGAACAGGGCGTCGTACAGGGCGCCGGGGTCGGGGTTCGTCTTTGACTTCATGGGCGCGTGCGGGTTCAATGTCCGCCCATGCAGTCTAACACGGCAGTTCCCCGCCGCCTGACCTTTTTGGGCGGGGCGGACACGGTTACCGGCTCGATGCACCTGCTGGAGGCAGGCGGACGGCGCCTGCTGCGCGACGCCGGCCTCTACCAAGGCCGCCGCGAGGAATCCCGCCGCGTCAACGCCGAGCTGCCGTTCGATCCCGCCGGCATTGATCACCTCGTGCTCTCCCACGCGCACGTGGACCACTGCGGCAACATCCCTACCCTGGCGCGGCAGGGGTTCCGGGGCGGCATTTCCGCCACCGACGCGACTGTCGCGCTGTGCGACGTTATGCTGCGCGATGCGGCTCACATCCAGGAGCAGGACGCGGCCTACCTGAACCAGAAGACCAACCGCCAAGGTCTGCCGCCGGTCGTTCCGCTCTACACCACCGCCGACGCCGAGCGGGCGCTGACGCTGTTCCGCGGCTATCCGTACGGCGGCCCCGTCGAAGTCGTCCCGGGCGTGCGGGTGACCTTTCTCGAAGCCGGCCATATCCTCGGGGCCGCCCTGACGGTATTCGACCTCGACGGGGCCGGACACCGCCCCCACCGGCTCGGGTTCGCCTTTGACCTCGGCCGCCGCCACTTGCCGCTGATCCGCGACCCCGAATACATGAGCGGCGTGGACACGCTCGTGATCGAAAGCACCTACGGCGCCCGCCTCCACGGGCCCGTGGAATCCGCGCCCGACCAGCTCGGCGAGGTCGTGCGTCGCGTCCTGCACCGCGGCGGCAAGCTGTTCGTGCCGACTTTCGCCCTCGAGCGCGCGCAGGAAGTGATCTACCACTTGGCGCGCCTCTTGGCCGACGGGCAGATCCCGGAGATTCCGGTATTCGTGGACAGCCCGATGGCCGCCGCCGTCACCCGCGTTTTCGAGCGCAGCGCGCGCTATCTGGACGAAGAGTTCCACGAGTTGCGCGAGCGCATCGGCTGCGTCATGCGACCGCCCTGGCTGCGGTTCACGGCGAGCGTCGAGGAATCCAAGGCCATCACCGCCTCGGACCGCCCCTGCGTCGTGCTGGCGGCCTCCGGCATGTGCGAGCACGGCCGCATCCTGCACCACCTGAAACACGGCATCGGAAATGAGCGCAACGGCATCGCGCTGGTCGGCTACCAGGCCGCCCACACGCTCGGCCGCCGTCTGGCCGAAGGCGCCGCCCGTGTGCGCATTTTTGGGGATGAGTTCGAGCGCCGCGCCGAGGTCTTCCGGCTCGACGCGTTCAGCGCTCACGCCGACCGCGACGACCTGATCGCCTACGTGGAACGCGTGCGTCCCCGCCGCGTATGCCTCGTCCACGGCGAAGCCGACGCGCGCGCCGCGTTGGCCGAGGCCCTGCGCGCCCGCGGGTTTTCCGACGTCCGGCTCCCTGCGCGAGGAGACACCCTTGAGCTCGACTGAAACGTCCGCGGCGCCGGCCATCCTGCACCTGAAACCGGGGCGCGACCGCAGCCTGCGCCGCCGCCACCCCTGGGTATTTTCCGGCGCGATTGCCCGCGTCGAAGGCCGGGCGGACGCGCCCGTGGCCGATATTGTGTCCGCCGACGGCACCTGGCTCGGCCGCGGTCTCCGGCATCCGACCGCCGAACTGGCTGCGCGCGTGCTGTCCTGGGATCGCGACACGCCGTTGGACGATACGCAGATCGGCGCGCTGCTCGATCGCGCCCTCCGGCGACGCGAAGAATATTGGGCGGCCCATTCGCCGGCGCGTCCCACCGACGCCTGGCGGCTGGTCTTCGCCGAAGGGGACGGGCTCTCCGGTTTGATCGTGGATCGTTACGCGGATCTGCTGGTCGTCAAGCTGCACGCGCGCGCCTGGCTGCCGTTCCTGCCCGGCGTGCTCGCCCGGCTGCGCGAACGCACCGGCGCGCGCGCCGTGCAGGTCCTGGCGGAACCGGACGCCGTGCGCCGCGAGGGCCTCGCGCCGGACGCCGTCGCCGCGCTCTGCGACCCGATTGCGCCGCCGGTGCGCATCCGGGAGGACGGTCTGGTCTTCGAGGCCGACCCGCTTTCGGGTCAGAAGACCGGTTTCTTCCTGGATCAGCGGGAAAACCGCGCGCGCGTGGCGAACTGGGCGGCCGGCCGCCGGGTGTTGAGCGTCTATTGCTATACCGGCGCGTTCGAAGTGCAGGCCGCCCGCGGCGGCGCTTCGGCGATTCTCGGCGTGGACTCTTCCGCGCCGGCGCTGGAACGGGCCCGGCGGCACCACGAACTCAACGGCACCGCTTGTCCGGTGGAATATCGGCGGGCCGACGGGCCCGAGGCGCTGCGCCAACTGGAAGCGGAACGGTGCGTGTTCGACCTGGTCGTGCTGGATCCGCCGCGGTTCGTGTTCGGCCGCGCACAGATGAACCGCGGGCTGCGCGCCTACAAGGACATCAACCGGTTGGCCTTGAAGCTGCTCGCGCCCGGCGGGATCCTGGCCACCTTCTCGTGCTCGGGACTGGTCTCTCACGAGGAATTCGCGACGATGCTCGGCTGGGCGGCGCTGGACGCGGACCGGGAGGTCCGCGTGCTGGAGTGGCTCGGACAGCCGTTCGATCATCCGGTCCTCGCGACCGTGCCCGAAACGGCTTACCTCAAGGGCGCGATCTGCCGGGTGGACCCGGCGTGAAGGTGTAGGCGTGCCGAACGCTTCGCAGGGGGATTTTCGATGCCTTCGGCTCCGATGATCGGCGCGGTGATCCTGGCCGCGGGCGCCGGGCGGCGCATGGGCGCTTGTAAGCCGCTGTTGGAAATAGACGGCCGAACGCTCATCGAGCGGTTGGTCGAAACCTTTCGCGCCGCGGGCGTCGCCGAGCCCCGCGTGGTGGTCGCGCCCGGCGCGGACGAATTGATCCGGCGGCTGGCGGGATTGCGCGTTCCGGCCGTCGTCAATCCCGACCCGTCGCGCGGGATGTTTTCCTCGGTGCGGACGGGCGTGGCGGCGCTGCCCGCGGATCTGGATGGTTTCTTCGTGCACCCGGCGGACATCCCCTTCGTACGATCGGAGACCCTGCGCCGCCTGATCGCCGCGCTGACGCCCGGTGTGGCCGTGGCGCATCCGCGAGTCGCTGGACGCCGCGGGCATCCGCCGCTGCTGGCGGCGGAATGGCGGCCGGTCTTGCTCCGCGGCGCGGACCCGCCGGACGGATTGCGCGGCGTGCTCGCCGCCGCGCCGGTCGGCCGCGTGGCGGAGGTTCCCTGCGACGACGAGGGCGCGCGGTTCGACCTCGACACGCCGGTGGACTGGCGCGCGGCGCAGCGCCCGGAATCGCCGTTGCCGCGCACCGGACCGGCGGTATAATCCGCGGCATGACGTCCGCATCCGACCCGAAATCCCGGAATACCGACGACCCTCTGCAATTCGCCGGCCACGTTGCGCACCAGCTCAAAGCGCCGGTCGCGGCGGCCGGTTCCATTGTCAAAACGCTGCTCGGAGAGTACGCCGGGCAGCTCACCCCCCGCCAGAAGGACCTGTTGGCGAAGGCGGACCGCCGCATCGAGGAAGCCATCGAAAGCGTGCGCCGAATGCTGATGATCGTCCGTCCGCGCGCGGGCGAGGAAGGCGCGGCGGACGCGGCGGCGGAGGCGCGGCGCGCGGGTCAATCGTTCACCGAGGAAGCGGCGCGGCGCGGCATCGCGCTGGACTACGCGATCCGCGCGGAACCCGCATGGGCGCGAATCGGGGCGGAGGGCCTGACCGAGGCGTTGCATGCGCTGTTGTCGAACGCGATCAAGTACACGCCCGACCATGGCCGGATCCGGATCGGCGTCGAGGCGCCGTCCGCGGAAACGGTGGCGCTGACCGTGGAGGACTCCGGTATCGGCGTGCCGGAGGAACAGCGCGCGAAGATATTTGAGCCGTTCTACCGCAGCGTCGAGGCGCGCCGATCGGCGCGGCCCGGCGTCGGCCTGGGCCTGGCGTTCGTGAAGGCGGTGGTGGAATCGGCGGGCGGCCGCATTTCCGTGGCGGCCTCTCCGCTGGGCGGAGCGGCGTTCCGCATCGAGCTGGCGGCCGTCCCCGCGGCGGAGCGGGAGGCGCTGGACGCCGAAGGCCGGCGAAGGCCCCGCGTGGTGATCATCGGCGGCGTCGCCGCGGGCCCGAAAGTCGCCGCGAAGGTCAACCGACTGCGGGCGGAGACCGAGGTGACGATCGTCGAGCGCGGCGACCTGCTGTCGTACGCCGGGTGCGGGCTGCCGTTCTACGTTGCCGGTGTGGTCGCCGATCAGAAGCAGTTGCTCTCGACGCCGCTCGGCGTGGTGCGGGACCCGATCTTCTTCCAGAACGTCAAGAACGTCCGGACGCTGAACCGCACGGAGGCCGTCGAGATCGACCGCGCGCAGCGGCGCGTGCGTGTGCGGCGGCTCGAGGACGGCGCGGAGCAGTGGCTCCCGTACGACAAGCTCGTGCTGGCGACGGGCGCGCGGCCGGTGATCCCGAATCTGCCGGGCGTGGGGCTGCGCAACATATTTACGTTGCACGGCGTTCGCGACGCCGAAGGCATCCGTAACGCGCTGGCCGAGCACCGCGCCCGCGACGTCGTGCTCGTCGGCGGCGGACTGATCGCCGTCGAGATGACCCGGGCGCTGACGCTGCGGGGTTGCCGTGTCACGATCGTCGAGCGCCTGCCGCAGATTCTACAGATGTTCGACCCGGAGATGGCATTATTGATCGAACGGCACATGGAGGCCAACGGCGTGCGCGTGCGCACGGGGGTCGAGGTCCGCGGCTTCCGGGGCGACGGCGCCGTCGCCGCGGTCGAGACGAACGGCGGCGAGATCCCGACGGACCTGGTGATCCTGAGCGCCGGCGTGCGGCCGGAGACCGCGCTGGCGGCGGCCGCAGGTCTCGACCTCGGCCCCACCGGCGCCATCCGCACGGACGCCCGGATGTGCACGTCGGACCCCGATATTTACGCGGTGGGCGACTGCGTCGAGTCCGTCCACCGGCTCACCGGACAGCCCTGCTACATTCCGCTGGGCTCGACGGCGAACAAGCAGGGCCGCGTCGCCGCGATCAACCTGTGCGGCGGAAACGACCTCTTCCCCGGCGTGCTGGGCACGACGATCTGCAACGTGTACGACTATTGCGCGGCCCGCACCGGCCTCAGCGAGACCGAGGCGCGCGCGGCAGACTTCGATCCGGTCAGCGTGCTGGTGCCGGGGCCCGACCGCGAGCACTTCCTGCCGGAAGCGCGGCTGCTGATGCTCAAGCTGGTCGCGGACCGACGGTCGCGACGGCTGCTGGGCGCGCAGGCGATCGGTCCCGGGCAGGGCGACAAGCGGGTGGATGTGGCGGCGACGGCGATCACGGCCGGCTTCACGGTGGACCAGATCGCGGCGCTTGATCTCGGCTATGCGCCGCCGTATTCGCCGGCGATGGACAACCTGATTACGGCGGCCAATGTGGCGCGCAACAAGCTGGACGGACTGCTCGACGGCGTTACGCCCACCGAGGTCTGGGAGCGGATCCAGCGCAAGGACGATTTCGTCTTGCTGGACGTCAGCACGCCGCTGGAATACGAGCAGACCCGGCTGCCGGGCGCCCGCTCGATCCCGCTGGGCGCGCTGCGCGGACGGCTCGGGGAACTGCCGCGCGACCGCGAGATCGTGACGTTCTGCGCGCTTTCGATCCGCGGCTACGAAGCCGCGCTGATCCTGCGGGCGGCCGGCTTCCCGCGGGTCAAAGTGATGGAGGGCGGCGTGGCTATGTGGCCCTACGAGAAGTTCCGGGGGGCCTAGACGGAACGTTCATGGAACCGACCGGTCAGGAAATCGCCGGGCAGCGCGACGCGGAACGGCTGCGCGAATGGCGCGCCGTCATCGAGGGCAGCCCCGCGGTCGTGTTCCGCTGGGACGCCGGGCCCGGTTGGCCGATCCGATACGTCTCCGAGAACGCGCGCCGCTGGGGTCTCGACCCCGAGGCCCTGATGGCGCGGGGCGCGCTGTACGAGGAATTCATCGTGCCGGAAGACCGCCACCGGGTCGAACGCAACCTGGACGCGCGCGTTGCCGCGGGCGCAACTGAATACGCGCTGGATTACCGCCTGCAGTGCCCGGACGGCCGGACCCGCTGGGTCGAGGAAAACGGCATCATCGCGCGCGGAGCGGACGGACGCCCGACGCACTTTCAGGGCTTTGTTCTCGACGTCACCGAGCGGCGCGAGGCCGAAGCCCGGCTGGCCGAGTACCGCGCCGGCCTCGAACGGCGCGTGGAAGACCGCACGGCGGCCTTGCAGGCCGCGAATGCCCAGTTGGAAGAAGAGGTCGCCCAGCGGCGACGCGTCGAAGAGCAATGGCGGGAAACGGCGGCGCGCTACCAGGCCATCGTCGAGGCGTATGACGGGCTGATCTACATTTGTTCGCAGGACTACCGCGTCGAATTCATGAACGCGCGGCTGATCGAACGCACCGGCCGCAACGCCGTCGGGGAACCCTGTCACCGTGTCCTGCACGGACGGGAAGAGATCTGCCCCTGGTGCGTCAACGACCGCGTGTTCGCCGGCGAAACGGTGCGCTGGGAAGTGCAGAGCCCGCTCGACCGGCGTTGGTACTACGTCGTCAATTCGCCGATCCGCCATCCGGACGGACGGTTGTCGAAGATCGCGATGATCTCCGATATCACGGAAAGAAAGCTCGCGGAACTGGCGTTGCGGGAGAGCGAACAGCGGTACCGTCGGTTGCTCGCCACCGTGACCGACTATGTGTACACCGTCGAGGTCAGCGAAGGCCGGCCGGTCGCAACCCAACACGGACCGGGCTGCGAGGCGGTGACCGGCTACCGCGCCGAGGACTTCGCCGCCAATCCGTTCCTCTGGCTGACCATGGTGCCGGAGGAAGACCGTCCGGCGGTGCTGGCGCACGCGCAGGCCATTCTGGCCGGCGCCGAGGCGGCCCCCCTCGACCATCGGATCGTCCGAAAGGACGGCCAGGTCCGCTGGGTCCGCAACACGCCGGCGCCGCGCCGCGACGCCCAGGGGCGGCTGGTCGGATACGACGGCCTGGTCAAGGACATCACCGAACGCCGGCGCGCCGTCGAGGAGCGCATCCGGCTGGAACGCGAGACGGCGGAGGCGCGCGAGCGGGCCGCGCTGGAACGCGCCAACCGGCTGGCCTCGCTCGGCCTGCTGGCCGCGGGCGTCGCGCACGAGGTCAACAACCCGCTGCAGGGCATGCTCAGTCACCTGGCGGCCGTGCGTGAGGCGCTGCCCGCCGACCACCCGCGCCGCGCCAGCCTCGCGATGGTTGAACGCGGCATCGAAACGATCCGCGGCCTGGTGCAGCGCCTGCTCTGGTTGGGCGCCGCGCCCGACGACACGCGGCCCACGTGCCGCGTCAGCGAGGCGCTCGCCTTCGTCCGCGAGATGCTGCATTCCGCCCTCGAGAAGTCCGGCGTCCGTCTGCGGGTGGAACTGCGCTCGCAAGACGTCGAGCTGCGGATCGCGCCCGGCGAGTTGGCGCAGGTGTTGATGAACCTGATGATGAACGCCCGGGACGCCATGCCCGACGGCGGCGAATTGCACATCGTCTGCGACCGCGAGAACGGGCGCGCGCGGATCGAAGTCCGCGATACGGGCGTCGGCATCGCGCCGGAAGTCCGCGCCCGGCTGTTTACGCCCTTCTTCACCACGAAGGGCGCCCGCGGAACCGGACTGGGGTTGAGCATCACGGACGCGCTCGTGCGCGCCCGGGGCGGGGACATCACGGTCGAAAGCGAGATCGGCCGCGGCGCGACGTTCACCGTGCGGCTGCCGGTTGCGGAGGGCGCGGCATGAGCCATCATGTGCTGGTCGTGGATGACGACGAGATCGTGCGCAGCGGCCTGGCGGTCAATCTCGAGCGCGACGGGTATCGGGTCTCGACCGCCGCCAGCGGCGACGAGGCGCTCGCCTGTCTGGCGCGGGAGGGCGCGGACCTCGTGCTCACCGACATGGTCATGGACGGCGTGGACGGTCTGGAACTGATCCGGCGCGTGACCGCCCGCATGCCGGACCTGCCGATCGTGGTGCTGACCGGCCACGGAACGCCGGCCAACGCGGTCGAAGCGATGCGCAACGGCGCGGCCGACTACATTTTGAAGCCCGCCCGGCCGGAGGAGATCGCGCACCGCATCCGGCTCGTTCTCGACGCGCGCGACCTGCGCCGGCGTCTGGTGCGGGAACGGACCCGCGCGCAGGCGCAGCGCCACGAGCGCGACCGCCACGCCGTCCGCCGGGAGCGGCGCGCCGCCATCGCGGGCTTCGCCGCGGGCCTTTCCGCCGACCTGCACGCCATTCTTTCCTCTCCGTTGCCGGCGGCACTGTCGCCGCTGCGCGAGCTTGCCGAGCGCGTGGCCGCGCTGCACACGGCATCCGCGCCGCCGACCGCGCCCTGGGACCTGAACCGCGCCGTCGAGCGGTACCTGGAATCCGAGCGTTATGCCGCGCTGCGCGATCGCCACCCCGGTACCCGCATCGAGAAACGCCTCGGCAATCCTCTGCCGCCGGCGACCGGTTGCCCCGTTTCGGGCGCTGAATTTCTGGCGCGCCTGATCGAACTGGCGGTGCGCGTGTCCAACGAACCGTCCGTGCTGCTGTGTACCCGGGTCGAGCGCATCGCCGCCCGCGCGGAAGACGAACGGCACTACACGGTGTTCGGAGCGCAGTTTGGCGCGTCGGTCGAGCCGGAGGATGCGGACCGGATCTTCGAACCGTACTACGCGGAACGCACGCTGGGCTGGCGCACCGTTTCCGGATTCGAACTGGCCCACCTGGACGCGTTCGCCGAACGCTGCGGCGGCTTTGCCGAAGCGCGATCCTTGAGCGATGGCCGCCGACTGGAGCTGGCGCTGTTCCTGCCGGTCGCCGCCGGCGAAGCAGCCGCGGAACCGGCGCTGCGCGCGCGCGGCGGCGAGCATATTCTGGTGGTGGACGACGGGGAGGCGCCGCGCAACGAAGCGCGCCGAATGCTCGAGCAGCTCGGTTATACCGTGAGCGTCGCCGAGAGCGGGCAGGCGGCCCTGGCGTGGGCGGAGGAGCGCGCGCGCAAGGGGGAGCCGCCGGCGGACCTGATGGTCATTGACCTGGTGCTCGGCGACGCGCTCGACGGCGTCGATACCTTCCGCCGCGCGCGCGCCGCCAACCCGCGGCAAAAGGCACTGCTGGTCGGCGGTTTCGTCGAAACCGCGCGCGTGACCGAGGCGCTGGATGAAGGCGTCGCGCGTTACCTGCGCAAGCCGCTCGCCTCCGATGAACTCGGAAGGGCGGTGCGCGAAGCGCTGGACCAACCCGGCTAGACCCACCGCCGGAAGTTCCTTTTCGCGCTACCGTAGGCGGCGGGAATCCGGTATGTTTTCCCCGGGGACAGCGTCCATGCCTGGCAGACCACGACCGGCGGAACTTTTGGCGGCAACGGGACTCTTCGACCGGGCGCGGGCGGAGGAGATTCTGCAGTTGGCGCGCGCGAAGGGACAGACCGTCGTCGAGACGGTCGTCCGAAGTCCTTTCGCGCCGGAGGAGGACTTCCTCCGCGGCCTCGCCGCGGCCATGGGAATTCCCTTTTTCCGCGCCGAGGAGATCCGTCCCAGCCGCGAAACGCTGGCGCTGCTGCCGACCCAAACCGTGTTTCACTTCAACGTCGTCCCCGTCGCCATCGAGGAGGACGCGTTGCGCGTCGTCGTGGCGGACCCGTTCCGGCCCGGCCTCGCCGATGCGCTGCGGCTGGCCGGCGGCCGCGAGGTTCGATTCGCCCTCGCCGCGGCCGCCGAGATTGCCAAAGCCGCGAAGCGGCTCTACGGCGTCGGCGCCGACACGCTGGACGCCATCATCCAGGACCAGGCGCAGCCGCTCGAAATCGCGCCGGAGGCGGAGCTGTTCAACAAGAACATTGACGATCTCGACCAGGAGGCGTCCGTCGTCAAGTTCGTCAACCAGATCGTCTGGGAAGCCTACCAGGACGGCGCCACGGACATCCACCTGGAGCCGCAGGAAAACGACCTGCGCGTGCGGTACCGGATTGACGGCGTGCTTCATCCGACGCCCGTTCCGGCCCAGTTGAAGCGGTTTCAGTCGGCGATCATCTCCCGCGTCAAAGTCATGGCCGGCATGGACATTGCCGAAAAACGCCTGCCGCAGGACGGCCGCATCGGACTGCGCATCCGCGGCGAGGATCTCGACGTACGCGTCTCGACGATGCCGACCGTGTACGGCGAGAGCGTCAGTCTGCGCCTCCTGCTGCGGCGCAGCGGGCTGCTCGGAATGGACAAACTGGGGCTCTGCGCCGAGGACGAGGCGCTGTTGAAGCGCTTGATCAGCCGGCCGCACGGCATCCTGCTGGTGACCGGCCCCACCGGTTCCGGCAAGTCCACGTCGCTCTATGCCTGGCTCCACACCATCAACTCGGTGGACAAGCGCATCCTGACCATCGAGGAGCCGATCGAGTACGAAATGCCCGGCATCAACCAGATCCAGGTCAAGCCCGAGATCGGCTTCACCTTCGCCGTGGGCCTCCGGCATATCCTCCGGCAAGACCCGGACATCATCATGGTCGGCGAAATTCGCGACAAGGAAACCGCGGAGATCGCGATCCGCGCCGCGCTGACCGGCCATCTCGTCTTCAGCACGCTGCACACGAACGACTCGGCCGGCGCCGTGACGCGCCTGGTGGACATGGGCATCGAACCGTTTCTCGTGGCGTCGTCCATCGAGGCCATCGTCGCGCAGCGGCTGGTGCGCCGTCTCTGCGCCGCCTGCCGGCGCCCCTGGATGCCGGATGACGCGCTGCTCGAAAAAGTCGGGTTCCCCCGGGCGCGCTTGACTGGCCGGACGATCTACGAAGCGGCCGGCTGCGAGGCCTGCCGCGGCACCGGCTACCGCGGCCGCACCGGCGTCTACGAAATACTCACGGTCAACGACGCGGTCCGCGCCCTGGTCGTCGCCCGCGCCTCCAGCAACGCGATCAAAGCGGAAGCCCTCCGGCACGGCCTGCGCACGCTGCGGCACGACGGGTGGAGCAAGGTGTTGGACGGGGTCACGACGATCGAGGAAGTGCTCCGCGTCTCCGAAGAAGACGAGGCGTTGACGGAGACCTGAGCGTGCCGCGCTTTCGCTACAGCGCCCGGTCGCGCACCGGCGAGCGGGTGGAGGGCGTGCTCGAGGTCCCCGACCGCGCTGCCGCGCTGCGCCGCCTGCAGAGCGGGGGCCTGGCGCCGATCGACATCCGCGAATCGTCCGTCGGCGCAACGACCGCCTCGGCCGCCCCCGCGGGCACGCCCGCCGCCCTGTCTGCCCGCGCGGCCGGACTGCCGGCGGCGCCCCGAACGGCGGCCGCGCGGCCCGGCGACGGGGCCGTCGTGCGCGGAGGCCGCCGCCTGAAACCGGGCGAACTTTCCATGATTACGCGCGAAATCAGCGACCTGCTCGGCGCGGGCATGACGCTCGGCCGCGCCCTGCACACGCTGGCCCAGCGTCGTGAAGACCGCGCGCGCTCGACGCTGTTTGAGGAACTGCGCGATGAAATCGTCCGCGGTGCGAGCCTCTCCGAATCGCTCGAACGCCGACCCGCCATCTTCCCACCGCTCTTCGCCTCAATGGTCCGCGCCGGCGAGGAGAGCGGCCGGCTGGGCGAGACGCTGTCGCGTCTGGCCGAGCACTATGAGCGCGTCGCCGCCGCGCGCGAACGCGCGGTCACGGCGCTGGCGTATCCGCTTTTCGTGTTGCTCGTCGGCGCCGCGACGCTGGTTTTCACGCTGATTTTCGTCGTGCCGCGCTTCACGGCCATTTTCGCCGAGCTCGGCAGCGCGCTGCCGGCTTCGACGCGCGCCCTGATCGCCGTCAGCCGCGCGCTCGCGCGGCACGGCTGGTGGATGGCCATCGCCCTCGCGGTCGCCGTGCCGGCCGCGCGCCGCATGCTGCGGACCCCCGCCGGCGCCCGGTGGCGCGACCGCGCCCTGCTGCGGCTGCCGTTGTTTCGACCCGTCGTTCAGGCCGCGGCCTTCGGACAATTCGCCCGGACCCTCGGCGCGCTGCTGGCCAATGGCGTGCCCGTGCTGCGCGCCCTGGCCATCGTCGAATCCACCCTCGGCAACCGCATCATCGCAGATGCCGTGAAGGACGCGCGCGAGCGCGTGACCGACGGCGCCTCGATCTCCGGGCCGCTGACCGCCGGCGGCATCTTCCCGCCGCTGCTGACCGACATGCTGACCGTGGGCGAGGAGAGCGGCGACGTCGTCGGCGCGCTCGAACGCATTGCGCGCCGGTACGATGCCGAGCTGGAGCGCCGAGTTCGCGTGCTCACGACGCTGATCGAGCCGGTCCTCATCCTGCTGGTCGCGGTGTTCGTCGGCTTCGTCGCCATCAGCATGCTGACCGCCGTATTCGACCTGACCAGCGGCCTCAAGACGAACTGAACGGGACGCGGCGGGAGGCGCGGCGATCGACGCTTGAGGCCGGGCGATCGGCGACCGGCGGGCCGCCGATCGCGGGCGGATGGGGCAATGGCGGTTCCAAAGCTTGGAAGAAAATCGCCGCCATTTTCCAAGGCTTGGAAACGGCGCGGCGCGCAGCGCCCCCGGTGATCACGCCAGGCGCACCGCGCCCCAATATAGCGGCGTCATCCATACGGCGGATTTGCCCTCGGTGTCGAGGTACTCTTCCAGCATCGTATTTCCGGCCCACAGCCGGTAATGCAGCCCCAGCACGCGGCCCGGCGCGAGCGGATCCGGCCCCAGCGCGACGGCCGGAATCCGGAACTCGACCGCCGCGGCGCCGTCCACAAAGTCCCACCGCGCGGCGATCTCGCGGGGTCGGTGCCGCAAGGGACCATACCCGGAGGATGCGTTCGCCGGTCCGGGCCCCGCGGCACGGTCGGGGGAGAAGCGGAAACTCGACGCCCACGGGGTCCGATGACAGCTCAGCGCCCGGCCGAAATCGGACTCCACATAGAATTCCAGGTACTCCCCGCGCGGCGCACCCGGCGGCGCGGCGTCCCAAAATGCGCCGTACAGCCCGCTTTCGTCCCACGCCAGCCGAACCGCGCGGCTCGGCGGACCGCCGGCGCGCGAGACGGGCGGGATGGCGCGCCACTTTTCCAGACGGCCGTCCACGCACCAGCCCGCCGGCGCCCGAGGCACCGGCACGCGGACCGGGTCCGGGATGAACCGGCGGATGGAGGCCTCCGTCAGCGATGGCGCGACGTCGCCGCCGGCATAAGCGATTCCGCGCAACACGACGGTTCGCCGCAGTCGCAGCGGGGGGCGCACGAATCCGGAACGCACTTCCAGGTTGTCCGGCGCGCGCACGGCAAGCTCGAACGGCTGCCGGCCCGCTTCGAATTCCGAGGGCGGGACCGCCCAACCGCCGTCGGCGGCGGACTCCAGCCGCACCCACGCCTCGGCCGGCAATCGCTCGTGGGCCCGGAGGGCCACGCGGCACTCGCGCCCCGGCGCCGGCGTTTCGAGGTAGTCCACGCGAAGGCGTACGGATTCGACATAAGCGAGGTCGGCGGCCTCTGCGGTGGTCAGCGCATCGCGCATCAGGTCCGGCGCAAAGCGGCCGTCGCGCTTTTCAAGCGTCAGCCGGTCCACGACCGTGCCGTCGGGCGCCTTCACGGTCATGTCCAGACGGAGTCCATCGGCCTCGAAGAAACAGTAATGCAGGCCCGAGTAGTTCTTCGCGAGGATCGGACTGGGCCGCAGCTCGTAGGCGGGCCCGCCGCCGCCGCCGCTGACCAGATGGATGATCGGCTTGCCGCCGGCCGGGCCGATGGGCCGGAAGCGCTCGTAGAGGTGCGAGTGGCTGCTGATATGGATGTCGCCGCCGTGCCGTTCAAGGATATCGAGGACGTCGGCGCGGCCCCAGGCGGCGCCGTCGCCGCCGATGTTGAAGATCGGAACATGGCTGGCGCTGATGATCCAGTCGGCGTGCGTGGCGGACAAGTCGCGTTCGAGCCATTCGCACATCCGGGCGTGGGCGGCCGGGTCATGATCGAAGTCGAGCAATTCGGAGTCGAGCACCACGTAGTGCAGATTGCCGACGTCCACGCTGTAGTAGCATTCCGGTCCCGGCAGGTCGAAGAAGGCGCGCAGGAGAATCGCATCCACTTCATGGTTGCCGCGCACCGGCCAGACGGCGGTGCGGCGAAACAACTCGCGGCCGGGGCCGAAAAACTCCGAGCGCCACTGCCGCCAGGAGGCGGCGTTGGCGGTGAGGTCTCCGGTGTTGGTGATAAAGACGTACGGCAAGTCGCGCCGGGCGCCTTCCAACACCTCCCGATGCCGTTCCGGGCCGGAGCGATTGTCGCCATACATGACGAACCGGAACGGCGTGCGCGCGCCGGTCGGCGGCGGCGTGGAGAACGAGCCGAAAACGCGTTCACCGCCGATCTCAAGTTCGTACTCGATCGGCGCGTGGGGTGCGAGTCCGGTCACGTCCGCCGCGCGCAGCGTCTCCGGCCCGGGCGGAAAGGCGATCGGACGCGTCGGCGCCTCGCGCAAAGCCGCGCCGGGCGCCGGGCGATAGAACAGCCGGCCGGGCGATGCCGCGCCGGCGTGCGGCAGCCACAGGACGACCGCGGAACGCTCCGTCACGCGGGTCGCATACGGTCCCAGCAGCAGGTCTTTCGGATCGTCGTTCATGATGGCGGGTCTCCGCCGGACGTGCGCAGGATGCGTCCCTGCCGCCGTATTGACAAGCGGATTGCGGTGCCGGCCCGCCGACAGCGGCAGCTGAAGGATCGAAGGTGGTCCCGGCAGTCCCGTCGCTTTTCGGGAAAGTCGCAACACCCGCCATTGCCATTCCACCGGCGGTTCCACCGACGTTCCGGCTGCAACGCGGGCGCCGGATGTGACGACCACTCTTCAGCCCAGACGCGCAGCCTGGGCAACTCCTCCGAGCGCCCCCCATGGACATCGAGCCCGGAGCGGCGCCGGGGATGGAGGGCGGAACGATAACGTTGCCATTCAACATCCGGCATGGGCCGGGTCATGCTGCGGTCGCGCGTCGGCGATGCTTCCGAAAAACCGGCCCGCGTGTCGGCCCGATATTCCAACGTGCGTCGGCGAACGATCCGCCGACAGATATCGCCGTGCCGGAACAACACCGACTCCCAACAGCGGCGATTCGACGTTACGTCTGCGGCTTCCGGCGTTCTCTTCGCATTCTTTCGACGTGTTTCGGGAGCGACGTCCGGCCACGATGGCCGGAATGGCGCGACGTGTGCCGGCGGCGGCTTGAGTCAACGGTCTCGCCGATGCCGGGGAAATGTTGAAAAAAGAGAGCGGCGAACCCGATATTTTATTGACGGGCAGACGACGTCGCGGGAACGTGTCGGCACCGCCGGCGGGCCGTACGATATCCATGGCTGACCACTACAATCTGCTCTTCGTCTTTGCCGACCAGTGGCGTGCGCAGGCGTTCGGATACGCGGGCGACCCGAACGCCGTGACGCCGCACCTGGACGCCTTCGCGGCGCGGAGCCTGAATTTCACGAATGCGGTTTCCGGCTGTCCGGTGTGCAGTCCGTACCGGGCTTCGCTGATGACCGGCGTATATCCGATCCGGCATGGCATAATGGTCAACGACCAGTGCCTGCGCGAGCGGTACGCGGGACCCTACCTGGGCGACAGCCTGCGCGCCGCCGGCTACCGCACCGCCTACATCGGCAAGTGGCACCTGGACGGGCATGGGCGGAAGGCGTTCGTGCCGCCCGAGCGGCGGCTTGGTTTCGACTGGTGGAAGGGATTCGAGTGCTCGCATCATTACCGCGAATCCCACTACTACTTCGGCGACGACCCCCGGCCCCGCCGCTGGGCGGGATACGACGCCGACGCGCAGACGGATGAGGCCTGCCGCTACCTGCGGGAGGCGACCGGCGACAGGCCCTTCGCGCTGTTTCTCTCCTGGGGACCGCCGCACTCCCCTTATGGCGGCGCGCCGGAGCCGTACGCGTCCCTGCACGATCCGCGGCGGCTCCGCCTGCCCCCCAACGTGCCGGACTCGGCCGCGGAGGAGGCGCGCCGGCAGCTGGCGGGCTACTACGCGCACGGCTCGGCGCTGGACGCGGCGTTCGGAAGGCTGCTCGAAACCCTCGCCGCGAGCGGCCGCGATCGGGACACCATCGTGGTGTTCACGTCCGACCACGGCGACATGCTCGGCAGCCAGGGCCAGTTCCGGAAACAGAAGCCCTGGGCCGAGTCCATCCGCATTCCCCTGCTCGTGGCGCATCCCGAAGGCGTCACCGGCCGGACCGACTCCTCGCCGGTGGACGCGCCGGATCTGATGCCGACCTTGCTGGCGCTCTGCGGCGCGCCGGTTCCCGACACGGTTCAGGGCCGGGATTTCAGCCGCACGATCCTGGAAGGCGCCCCCTCGCCCGTCACGGAAGCGCTGCTGGCCCTCTATGTGCCGTTCCACGAATGGAGCTACGCAAACGGCGGACGCGAATACCGCGGGCTGCACAATGAACGCCACACCTACGCACGCTCGCTGGCAGGCCCCTGGCTGCTGTACGACAATCCGGCCGACCCCTGGCAGCAGCGCAATCTGATCGCCGACCCCGCGCAAGCGCCGCTGATCGCCCGCCTGGACGCCCGGCTGGCGGCACGGCTGCGCGCGGTGGGAGACGATTTTGCGCCCGGTCCCGAGATTGTCCGGCGGCAGGGTTACGCGCTCGACGATGCGGGGGATATCGCGATTCCGCCGTCCGAACTGCCGGCGTCCGGCTGAACGCGCCGCGCATTGCGTCGCGCGCGCGAGTCGCCTATAGTCCCAGCCGAGCGACCCGCCGAACGGGTCCCGGGAAACAACGCGCCCATGGCCGTGGCCGTCCATATCCGCGGAATCATCAAGACCTTCGGCGCCGTGCGCGTTCTCGACGGCATTGACCTCGAGATCGCACCGGGCGAGTTGTTCTTCCTGCTCGGTCCCAGCGGCTGCGGCAAGACGACGCTCCTGCGCTGCATCGCCGGATTTTGCGAGCCCGACTCCGGCGCCATCCGGATCGGCGATCGCGACGTCACGCGCCTGCCGCCGCACGTGCGCGACACGGGCATGGTCTTTCAGAGCTATGCGCTTTGGCCGCACCTGACCGTCCGTGAGAACGTCGCCTTCGGACTTGAACAACGGAAGGTTCCGCGCGCCGAGATTAGCGCCCGCGTGGACGCCGCGCTCGACATGGTGCGCATGCGGGAGCGGGGCGGCGACCGGCCCAACCAGCTTTCCGGCGGACAGCAGCAGCGTGTCGCGCTCGCCCGCGCGCTCGTCGTGCAACCGCAGTGCCTGCTGCTCGACGAGCCGCTCTCGAACCTCGACGCGAAGCTGCGGCTGGAGATGCGCGGCGAAATCCGCCGCATCTGCAAGGCGGCCGGCCTGACGGCGCTCTACGTCACGCACGACCAGAAAGAGGCGCTCTCGATCGCGGACCGGCTGGCGGTGCTCGATGCCGGCCGGATCGAGCAGTGCGGCTCGCCGCTGGAGGTGTATCGGCGCCCCGCGAACCGATTTGTCGCCGGTTTCATCGGCGAGACGAATTTCGTTCCGGTAACAGTGGAATCGGCGACGGACGGCCGGGTCCGGCTGCGCGCGCCGTGGGGCGCGGTCGAGAGCGCCGCGCCGCTGCCCGAGACGCTGGGCCCGGGCGCCGCCGCAACCCTCTCGCTGCGTCCGGAAGCCCTCCGGCTGGACGCACCGCCGTCGGACGGGCCGAATGTCTTCGAAGCGGCCGTCCGGGAAAGCGTCTACCTCGGCGAAGTCGCGCAGCATGTCGTCGAACCGCTGACAGCGGAAGGCCGGCCGGTCGGCGCGGCGGTCCGCCTGAAAGTCTTCGAGCTGCATCCGCGAACGGCGGGATGCGGCGAACGGTTGCGTGTGTGGTTGGAACCGGACGACGCCGTGCTGTTGCGCTAGGAGGCAGATGCGCGCCGGTGTCCGGCGCGCCGACGCCCCGGAATGGCGAGTGGCCGCCGGGGCGGCGATCGGCTAACATCCGCCGCGACGCCGGGGCGGCGCGGGAAACCGAGCCATCATAGAAAACTTTACAGCATACTGGCTGGCGGCGCAATTGAGCCGCCGATTGCCGTTGCCGTTCGCCTACTGGCTGGGCCTCCGGCTGGCGGACCGGTTCTTTGCGCGCGATCAAACGGGTCGCGCTAACGTCGCGGCGAATCTGCGGCGGATCTATGGTTTCCGGGGCATCCGGGCGTCCGAGGCGTTCATTCAGCGGCGGGTTCGCAAGACCTACCAGTATTTCGGAAAGTACCTCGTGGATTTCTTCCGTTACTCGCTGGCCTCGCGGGCGGAAATCGAAAACCGCGTTACGGTCGCCGGTTGGGATCGCTTCGAATCGGCGCTCAAGCGGGGCCGCGGTGTGGTGATCGTCTCCGCCCACTTCGGCAACTGGGAGCTGGGCGGCCTGATGTTGTCCTTGTGGGGCTATCGAGCGACAACGGCCTACCGTCCGTTCGGCAGCCAGCGGTTGGAACGGCTCTTTGAGCGGACGCGCAACGCGCGGGGCTTCACGGCGCTGCCCCTGGGCCACGCGGCGGAAGGGTTGCGGGACACGCTGCGGCGGGGGGGCGTCGTGGCGCTACTGGCCGATCGGGATTTCTCGCCGCACACCCGTCCAGTGCCGTTCTTCGGCGCGCCCGCCCATCTGCCCCGGGGCCCCGCCGTGTTGGCGGCGCGCCAGCGCGCCTGTATTGTTCCCGCTTTTCTGGTGCGCGGCGTGGACGACCACTACGTCATGGAATTCGACCCGGCCATTGATCCTTTGGAGACCGGCGACATCGCCGCCCTGCAGCGGCGCATCGTCGAATCGCTCGAGCGGACGATCGGCGCGCATCCGCATCAGTGGTTCATCTTCGACGACTTCTGGCACGGCGAGGCGGCGGCATGACTACGTTGAGCAAATCCGCCGGCGGATCCGGCATCTGGATCGTGATTCCCGCCTACCGGGAGGAGCGCCGGATCGGCGCCGTGGTGGCCGCCGCCCGGCAGCACGGCTTCCCGGTCGTGGTGGTGGACGACGGCTCCCCCGACGGGACCGCTGCCGCCGCGGCGGCGGCCGGCGCCACCGTGCTGCGCCACGAGCGCAACCGGGGCAAGGGCGCCGCACAACGGACCGGCTTCGAGTTTGTCCGACAGAACGGCGGCGAAGCCGTCGTCTGCCTCGACGCCGACGGGCAGCATGATCCGTCGGAGATCCCCAAATTCGTCGAGGCCTACCGACGCACCGGCCTGCCGGTGTTGATCGGCAACCGGATGTTCGATCCCGCCGGCATGCCCCTCCTCCGCCGCCTGACCAACCGGTTCATGAGCGCGCTCCTCAGCCGTGAAATGAACCAGTACGTGCCCGATACGCAGTGCGGCTACCGGCTGTTCGCCTGCTCGGTGACGCCCTTTATGGTCGGCCGGTCGAACCGGTTCGACTCCGATTCAGAGGTCCTGCTGCTGCTGGCAGCGCGCGGCATCCGGATCGGCGCCGTCCGCATCCGCACGATCTACCGCGACGAGAAAAGTAAAATCCGCCCGCTGCGCGACACGATCCGTTTTTTCCGCATGCTCCGCCAATGGCGGCGGCACGGTTGATTCGTCGCGCGCCGGCGGCCGAGCGGGCGCGGGCGAGCCGCATCAAGGATTCAGGGTTTCGATCTTCGCTTCCTTGCGGAGCGACTCGATATATTGCTCGACCAGCCGCTGGCGGTCGCGGTTCTGCAGGAACTGGGCGATCCGCGGGGAAGCCTCTTCCAGGGTCTGCTTATGCGCTTCGCGACGCTCCAGCACCTGGATGATATGATAGCCGTAAGCGGTTTCCACCACCGGTCCGATGGCATTGATTTCCTGTGTGAAGGCCGCTTGTTCGAACGGGGGTACCATCTGGCCCCGGCCGAACACATACTCGCCCCCGCGCTGTGCGCTGCCCGGATCCTCGGAATGCTCGCGGACGATCGCGGCGAAATCCGCCCCGGCCACCAGCTTCTTGCGCAGTTCCTCCGCCTTGGCCTTTTTGTCCGCGCGCAGCGCCTGCGGATCAGACTCCGGGGACCGGACGAGCACGTGGCGGGCGCGCACCTGATCGGGCACCAGCATCTGCGCCTCGTTCTGCTGGTAGAATTCCTGAATCTGCTCTGCGGTCGGCGGCGGAACCGGCTCGGCGATGGAGGCGATCAGTTTCTGCACGCGCAGGTCGCGTTTCAGGTTCACCTCGAACTCCTCCGGCGTAACGTTCTGGACCTTGAGCAGGGTATCGAGCGTCTGTCCCGGCGGAAGTTGCGATTGAATCTGCTGTTTGACCTGGGCCATCTCCTCCGGGGTCACCTCGATCTTCTTCTGGTCGGCGCCGATCAGCAACAGGTGCCGGATGATCAGCCCCTCCAGCGCCCGCTGCGCCAGCTGGCGCCGCGCCGCCGCCGCCTGTTCGGGCGGCACCTGCGACGCGATCTGCTGGAATGCCCGATCCGCCTCGCGCGCCACATCCTTCTGGAGAATGGCCGTTCCATTGACTTTAGCGACCACGGCATCCGGTTTCGGCGCCGGCGTGAAAAGATCCCGCGGGGCCTGGAAAGGGGCGGCAGGCGTTTGC
The DNA here is from genome assembly GCA_964386675.1 of uncultured Verrucomicrobiota bacterium. Classification (GTDB taxonomy): domain Bacteria; phylum Verrucomicrobiota; class Kiritimatiellia; order PWTM01; family PWTM01; genus CALGXT01. Next base: position 29,707 of record CAYLTB010000001.1, on the reverse strand, counting down.
GCCACCGCGGCCGCCGCCCATACGCCCGCCCAAGCCGAACCCCGACGCAGCCACCGACCGATTATGTTCATAAGATTTCCCCGGCGGCGGACCGCGTATTCGGCCGCCGCCACCGGTACACTATGGCACAGGCGAAATGCGCCGTCAACCAAACCGGCCGGTCACGTAATCGTAGGTTTCGATCAACCGGGGCTTCTGGAAAATCCTCTCGGTAGGGCCGTATTCGATCAGCCGCCCCAGGTACATGAACGCCGTGTAGTCGCTGGTGCGGGCCGCCTGCTGCATGTTGTGGGTGACGATGAGGATGGTGTACTCGCCCCGCAACTGGTCTATCAGGTCCTCGATTTTGTTCGTCGCGATCGGATCCAGCGCGGAGCAGGGTTCGTCCATCAACAGCACCTCGGGCTCCGCGGCGATGGCGCGCGCGATGCACAGGCGCTGCTGCTGGCCGCCCGAAAGACCCAGCGCGCTCTCGTGGAGGCGGTCTTTGACCTCGTCCCAGAGCGCCGCGCCACGGAGGCTCCGCTCGCAGACCTCCTGGAGCACGGCGCGGTTGCGCTCGCCGTCAATCCGCAGCGGATAGACGACGTTTTCGAAAATGCTCATCGGAAAGGGATTCGATTTCTGAAATACCATTCCCATGCGTTTGCGCAGCTCGATGGCGTCCACGGCGCGGTCGTAGATTTCCCGTCCCAACAGCCGCATCGAGCCTTCGATGCGGACGCCGTCCACCAGGTCATTCAACCGGTTGACGGAACGCAGCAGCGTGGATTTGCCGCAGCCGGAGGGGCCGATGAGCGCGGTCACTTTGCCGCGCGGCACATTCATCGAGAGGTCAAAGAGCGCCTGCGCCTCGCCGTACCAGAGGTTGAAGCGCTCGATTTCGAGCACGGGCCGCTCGTTGTGGAGTTCGTCGTGGACTTCGGCCGGGACGGCTTCGCCCCGGGCAACGGCGGCCAACCGCCCGGCGCCATTGCGTCCGGAATGGGCTCCGCGCTCCAGCCCGGCAGGATCGGCGATGGCAACGTTCATGGTGTCCTCGTGCTCGTTAGAAGGTTCCCGAATGGAAGCGCCGCCGCAACCGCGTGCGGATGACGACGGCGGCGACATTCAACGCGGCAATGATGGCGATCAGCAGCAGCGTGGTCGTGAACACCATCGGCTTGGCCGCCTCGCTGTTCTGGCTCTGAAAACCCAGGTCGTAAATATGGAATCCGAGGTGCATGAAGCTGCGCTCGGGATGCAGGTAGGGAAAGACGCTGTCCACCGGGAGTTCCGGCGCCATTTTCACGGCGCCGACCAGCATCAGCGGGGCCACCTCGCCGGCGCCGCGCGCCATGGCCAGGATCATGCCCGTCATGATGCCGGGCATCGCGCGCGGCAGCACGATGCGGCGGATCGTCTGCCATTTGCTCGCGCCGCAGGCATAGGACCCCTCCCGCATGGAGCCCGGCACGGCCGCGAGCGCCTCCTCGGTGGCGACGATCACCACCGGCAGGGTCATCAGCGCCAGCGTGAGCGACGCCCACAGGATACCGCCCGTGCCATAGGTGGGACTGGGCAGCTTCGACGCGAAGAACCACTGGTCAACGTGACCGCCGACAAAATAGCAGAAAAAGCCCAGCCCGAAGACGCCGAACACGATCGAGGGAACGCCCGCCAGGTTGTTGACGGCGATCCGCACGGCGGAAATGAGCGGGCCGGCCTTGGCGTACTCCCGCAGGTACAGCGCCGCCAGCACGCCGAAGGGAACGACTACCAGGCTCATGACGAGCGTCATGACGACCGTGCCGAAGATCGCCGGGAACACACCGCCCTCCATGTTGGCCTCGCGGGGGTCGTCGAGCAGAAACTCGCGCCACCGCGATCCGTACAAGGCCAGTCGCTGGGCGAACGTGAGCCGGTTGGCCGGATAACCCCGAACGATCTCCGCCAGCTCGATGGTCTTGGAGGCGCCGTCCGCGGTGGCCATCACCAGCCGGAAGCGGCTGTTTTCACGGTTCAGCGCCGCGATCCGGGCGCGGACGCGGATGAATTCCTCTTCCGTGGCGCGGTCCAGGCGGCCGAAGGCCTCGCGCTCCTGCTCGAGGTCGGCGCGGACTCGCGCAACGGCGGGGGCGTCGGGACCGGCGGCAGCCAACATTCGCTCCAGGCGCAATTCGACGGCGCGCAGGCGGCGGCGGCCGATCTCCTTGCGCTGGTTGATACGCCCGATTTCGAACTTCTCCAGCGACCGCCGCTGGCGCCAGCGTTCGCGCACGCCGGCGTGCCAGCGGAGGAACTGGTCCCACGCCGATTCCGCCCCCTCCCAGACTTCGACGACGGCCGTGACCATCGCGTTCTCCGGCAGCTCCTCCGGCGCCACCATCCGCGGGCCGGTCTGGATCAGTACGCGGCGCGCCGGGTCGGCCCCGAGCTCGCGGGCGATCTGCAGCGCCTGCGTTCGACGGAGCCGGCGGCGCTCGGCGAGATCGGGCTGGTCGCCGAACTCATCGGGGTAATGCAGCACCTGGAAACCCACGGGCATGCCATAGAACCGACCCCAGGTCATGCGCTCCAGGACCACCGCCCACGGCGGATATTCCTCGGCGGCGATCTGGTAATCGCTGATCCACTGGAAGTGTTCACCGGTGAGCTCGTAGTTGCCGGTGCGCAGCAGCCGCCGGTGGGCCCATCCGTCGGCGGCGGCCAGCTCGGCGCGAGCGGCGGCGGCGACCGCCTCCGGCAGCGACGCCAGTACGTTCTCGGACGGGCGATAGCGGTCGTCGCGCGTCACTTCGCCCATGTGAACGCGGCCGTCCCGCAGCGTGATGCGCTCGACCCGGCGCGGCCAGAGCGTAGAAACGCCCTGATAGAAGACGAAGACCAGCAGGCCCAGGATCATCGCCAACGCCAGCACCAGCCCGCCGCCCATCAGCCACACGGCCGGCTCGCCGTGGGCGAGCAGCGCGACGCTGTCGCGACTGAGGCGGCGGCCGGACTCCGACCGGGCATCCACCGTGGTATTCACAACTTGAAGGCCCTCTTGCGAAAACGGACGCGAACGCGTTCCGCCGCCGTATTGAGTACGAACGTCAGGGCGAAGAGCACCAGCGCCGTGAGAAAGAGGGTCCGATAGTGCGTGCCGCCGACCGGCGCCTCCGAGAGTTCGACGGCGATGTTCGCGGCCAGCGTCCGGAATCCGTTGAACAGGTTCATCTGCAGCAGCGGCGTGTTGCCGGCGGCCATCAGCACGATCATCGTCTCGCCGACCGCTCGCCCGAGGCCGATCATCGCGGCGGAAAACAACCCGCTGGTCGCGGTAGGAATAACGATGCGGATCGCCGTTTGCCACGGCGTGGCGCCGGCGCCGAGCGACGCGGACCGCAGGTGCTCGGGCACGGCGCTCAACGCATCTTCACTGATCGTGTAGATGATCGGTATCACCGCGAATCCCATGACGAAGCCGACGACGAGCGCGTTGCGCTGCACGTAGGTGCCGAGGAAATGCCGGGGCGACGCGCCGCGCGGATCGAGGCCGAGCGCGGTCAGACCGCGCGCGAGCAGCGCGACGACGCCCAGCGTCAGCAGGACCCCGACCGCGAAACGCACCAGATCGAACCCCGCGACCTGGCCCCGTGTCCAGCGGGCGGTGCGCCGGCGCAGGAACGGCCCGCCCAGCCCGTGCAGCAGCGCGGCGATGGATACCGCAACGAGGGGCAACAGCAGGACGATCCACCCGCCCGATCCGTCGCCGATCTGGCCGTCCAGCCACCGCATGATGTCGCCGGCGAACAGCGCGCGCTCGACCCGCGGCCCCAGCCGGGCCGCCGCCGCGACGCCCGCGGGCAGCGCCAGGGCCATGAAGACGATCCGCCATCGGGCCAGCCGGAGCGCCCAGCCGCGGGGCAGCAGTTGCCACAGGAAGGCGCCCAGCAGGAAGGTCGCCGGAACGAGCGCGAAGGCCGTCAGCACTTGCGGCAGGCGGAACTCCGCCCACGGCGCGATGACCAGCGCGGAGAGAAAACCGAGCACGACGCTGGGAAGGCTGGCCATCGTTTCGATCACCGGCTTGACGCGCATCTTGACCCGCGGATGCATGAACTCGCTGGTGAAGATGGCGGCGAGCAGCGCGACCGGCAGGCCGAAAAGCATGGAGTAGAAGGTCGCCTTGAGCGTCCCGAAGATCAACGGCACGATGCCGTACTTCGGCTCGAACGAATCCACGCCCGCGGAGGATTGCCACATATGGCGCGGCTCGGCATAGCCTTCGTACCAGACCGGCGCGAACAGGGTGCGCGCGGTGATCTCGGGGTGCCCGGCGCGAATCGACCAGGTCCGGCATTCGCCACCGCCGACCGCGCAAAACCGGTCGCCGCGCGCGCCGGTTGCGACGGCGAGCGCCGGAGCGCCTCCCGGCAGCCGGCCTTCGGCCATCCGGTAATCGGCCGTGACCTGGAACAACGCGACGCGCCCATCCCGGTAGCCGACCGCCGCAATCCGCGACCGGGGCGACGTTGCCAGCGATTCCACAGCGGCGCGGCCGCTGCTGTAGTCCCGCGTCCGGGCAAGGCGGAGCCCGTCCGGAGACTGCGCGTCCGGCACGGTGAACCAAGCGCGGACCCGGCCTTCGGAGTCGCCCGAGAGCAGCGTGGTCCGGCCCAGCAGAAAACCGAGCGCTGTGAGGCGCTCCCCCGGTGCGTCCGTCATCCGCAATTCCTGGGCAAAGCTCGGCCGGGCCGTATCCCGCGTGTCGTAGCGGCGCGCGTAACCGTCCTCCCAGACGACGTACAACTGGTCGCCCAGGCGCGAAAGCAGCAGGTGCGACGGCTCGCCATGCTCGGGCTGCAGTGCATACGGAACATCCGTCCGGCGCGCGCGGGACGTGGACTCGCCGGTCAACAGGTTCCGGATTTCCGTCACGTGGTTGACGGTCAGCGTCTCGCCCGAGAGCACCGCGACGATGGAACCGTCGGACCGCGTTGTGTGGCCCACCTGGCGGATGGGGTCCGCGCCCACGGCGAGCGGCGGACGCAGGCCGACGCGGAAGCTGTGCCGGCGAAACTGGCCCGGCTGGGTGTGCACATACACCGCATCCCCGTGGCGCGCGCGCCCACCGATCGGCGTGTCCCGCACCGACGGCGGCGCCTGCGCCTCGCTGATGAAATCCACCTGCACCTCCGCCGCGCCGAGACGAACGGTGCCGTCGTCGAATCCGACGCAAAAATCGGCTCCCTCGATATTGAAGCTCCACGCCGTGGGCGCCGCGTCGCCGAACGGGCGCACCTCGTCCCCCAACGGCTTGCCGGTTTCGAGTTCGAAGGCCACCAGTCCGCCGTCGCGGAATGCAATCCATGCCAGGACGCCGTATTCGTCGACGGCCAGGCGGGCCGGCGTGCGCGCGTGCACGAAATCGAGGACGGCGAAGCCGGCTTCGGCCACGCGAGACGGCCGAAACAGCGGAACGACCACTGCAACCAGGAAAACGCACACCGTAGCCACGGCGACGATCGTGCTGATGCCGCCGAAGGCGATGAATCCACGGGCCACCCGGTCCATGACCTTGACGATCGGCCGGGTGCGCCGGTCCCGGGTGCGTCCTGTGAACGACTTCTGCGCCTGCGTTTCCATGGCCTTCGCCGCCGATTCCCCCCGGCCCTTTGCGTCTCGCTGTTTGACAGCCGCGGTGCGCGCGGGCCGCGGGCCCGCGCGCCCGCGGCGCGCGTTTTCTTTTGTCCGAAGCTGACCGACTATTCGGCCGCCAGATAGGCGTCAAGCGTTTCGGCGTCGGGCGCCTTCAGTGTCAGTCCGTCCGGTCCGGACCGCGGGCGGACCACCTGCTTGGCCGGCTCGCCCTTCTCCCGAAACTCGGCCCATTCCTTCGAGTCGGCTCGAAAGACCCACAACCGGCCGTGCTTGTCCAGCGCGGTCGCGAAACCCGGCTTGTCATAGTTCTTCTTCGCGGCCGGCGCGTCTGGCGTGGCGGGTGTAGCGGGCGGGACCGGCGGGGTCTCGGGCGTCGCGGCAAATGCCGCCGCGGCGGCAGCCGCCATCACGGAAAGAATCCATGAACGGTTCATTTTTCTGGCTCCCAGGATTCGAGGTTAGAACTCCGCTTGGATGCCAATGGCCTTCAGCATCTCACGGGCAACAGTGGCGTCGATCGGGAGGTAACCGTCGCGGATGACGTCTTCCTGCCCTTGGCGGCTGAAGATGTACCGGACGAACTCGCGGCGCAACGGGTCGAGCACCTCGCCGGGTTTCACGTTGATATAAACGTAAAGGAACCGCGCGAGCGGATAGTTGCCGTTATAGGCGTTTTCCGCATTGGCCTCGAAGTACGGACTGCCGGCGTCCCTGGCCAGCGGCACGGGTCGGACGTCGGCCGTCCGGTAACCGATCCCGCTGTACCCGATGCCGGCGAGTTCGCTCGCCACTCCCTGCACCACGGAAGCGCTGCCGGGTTGCTCCTTCACCGAATCCCGGAAGTCGCCGCCGAACAGGGCATGGTCCTTAAAGAAGCCGTATGTGCCGGAGGCCGCGTTGCGGCCGTAGAGGCTGATCGGACGGGTCGCCCAGGCGCCGTCCAGTCCCGCATCACCCCAGGTCCGGATATCCGCGGTCCACCCGCCCCGGCGCGTCGAGCTGAAGATGGCGTCCACCTGTGGGAGCGTGAGTCCCTTGATCGGGTTGTCCTTGTTGACGTAGACCGCCAACACGTCCACCCCCGTCCGCAGTTCCGTCGGCGGGTAGCCATACTTCTTCTCGAAGTCCTCGATTTCCTTGGCCTTCATCATCCGGCTCATCGGGCCGAACTGGGCCGTCCCGGCGATCAACGCGGGCGGCGCGGTCGAAGAGCCTTTTCCTTCGATCTCGATCTGCACGTTCGGATAGAAGGCCATGAACCCCTCGGCCCAGAGCGTCATCAAGTTGTTCATGGTGTCCGATCCGACGCTCTTGATGGCGCCGGAAACGCCCTGTGCGGGTTTGTATTCCGGCAATCTCGGATCCACTTTGCCTTCTCCGCGTGCGACGGCGGCCGCGAAAGTCACGGCGGCCGCAAGCACCGTCTTTGTTGCGTTGCGCATTCTGCATTCCTTTCCGGGGACATTCCCCCTGCGTGTCTCACCGAACCGGCGCCGGCATTCCGTTCGCGCGTGCGGCCCCGGTCAGCGCTTCGGTGAACATATGCGCAACGTGTTGGCGTTCTATTCAGGTTGCATGAGCAAACGGTTAGCGAACGCCGCGCGGCGACGCGCCCCATTGCAGGGCGATTCCCCTCGCGGTACGGTGCGCGGATCCCGCCGGCCCTTCAGGAAGGAAGGCGTCTGCGCCGGGCGGTGGCGTTGGAAGGACGGACGCGCCGCGGCCGTGGAGCGGACGCCTGGAGAGCGACCGACGCAACTGACATCCGGGCTCCATCCGCCGCGCGCACGCCGGGAATACCGCGGCCGGCCGCGCAAGCGGCACCGGCCGCCGGACCTACGGGGCTGCCGGTATCCCGGCCTGTCTGGCAATGGCGAAAGCGTCAGCGGTCCGGTGCCGGCGCGGGCGCCGGCGCTTGCTCCTGCATAGTCTTCAACACCGCTTCCCGCAGCTTGGCGGCCGGCATCCGCAGCCGCAGGCGCGCCGTCGCGCCATCGAGTGTGATCTGCGCTTTCTGGGCCAGCTCCGCCAGTTCCGGATTCTCCTGCGCGTTCATCGCTGCCATTGCAACGAAACCCGCCGCCAGGTCTCGCACCTGGGCGGCCCGCTCGACGTTGGCGAACTCGACCGCGACGTCCAGACTCACTTCGCCGGCCAGTTCCGTGATCGTCAGCGCTCCAGACCGCGCCTCCTTGACGGCGGGCGGCGCGTCGGCGCCCAACTCGGCGTTCGCCAGCGAAAGCGCGATCGTCAGCATCGGCAGGTTATTCGACGGCGCGGGCAGGAACGATCCGGCCTTGCCCGCCATGGAAGGCTTTCGCGCGCCCAGGACGTCCAGCGCCGCCTTCAGCGCTTCCCCGTCGGACCCCGCCGCGATCCATCCCTCGGCGGGAAAGGCGGCGAACATGGTCCGGCCGTTGTTGCGGTCGTCCCACTGATGCACAATGCTGCCCGCGTAGTCGCTCTGCAGATAGTTGGGTTGTCCGCCCGCGAGGGTCGCGAGCCGTTCGGCGTCGAATTTGCCCTGCACCAATGCAACGACGGCGGGGTTTTTGAAGTCGTTGCCGAAAAGCGTCATCGTCAGCAGGTTCTCGCGCGGATCGAAATCGAACACCGTGCGCGCGGCGGCGAGCTGGCGCTCCGCGTCGGGCGTCTTCAGTTGCTCCATCAGGAACTTGCCGACCTCGGTCTGTTTCAGCCGTTCCACGTCGAGATGCACGACCCAGACCGCGTTCTCGGGGACACGCTTGGGTTCGATCGGTCCGGCCCCGGCGCGCGCCAAGGGCAACGCGGCAACCGCCGCGGCCAGCCAACGGGTCATCTTCATGCAAAATACCTCTTTCTGCGCTGCCGCCGGATTTTCCGGCAGAACACGTCTCCGTGCGGGCTAGCACGGTAACCGATTCCCCGCAACAGGCAAGCGAAAACATCCGCGCGGGATCTTGGCCGCAGGGCGCCGATATGCTAGGTTGGACCCGCCGCGCGATTCGGTCGGAGCGCGCGCGGCGCCCCATGGCCGATCGCCAATATATCTTCCCCTTTGGCGCCGCTGTTGGTGGCGGCGAGACCGGACGTACGCCCCGCTTGTTGCTCGGCGCGCGCGGTGCGCGGCTGGCGGAGCTGAGTGCGGCTCGGCTGCCGACGCCGTCGGGGTTCACCGTCTCCGCTGAAGTGTGCGCCTACTTGGACCGCCACCAGCGTCGGTGGCCGCCGCGTTTTGCCGACGAATTACGGGATCGGTTGCGTTCGCTGGACGGCGCCGGGGGCGCCCGCTTCGGATATCCCGCGCGGCCCTTGCTGGTCTCCGTGGACAGCGGGGAGGCCGGCGTGCCGCCGATCGGCAATCTGGGTCTGAACGACCGCTCCGTGCCGGGATTCGCGACCGCCGTCGGCAGCGAGCGGGCCGCCTGGGACGCCTATCGTCGCCTGCTGCGCCGCTACGGGGTCATCGTCGCCGGCTGCCGGGAGGCCGACTTCGAAACGGCGCGGCGACGGTTGCTGCTGAAGTATCGCGCGGCGGACGAACGCGCGCTCGATGCCGCCTGTCTGCGGGAGCTTTGCGACTTATACAAGCGCGTCTTTTTCGAGCGCACCGGCCGACCTTTTCCGCAAGACCCGTCCGAGCAACTGCGGACCGTGCTGCTGGCCGCCTACGAGCGGTGGCGGCGCGACGGCGACGGCCGCAGGGCGGCCGGCGCACGGGGCGCTCCGCCGCTCGGCGTCGCCGTCACGGTCTGCGCCATGGCGTATGGCCATCTGGATGGCGACTCCGCCGTCGTGCGGGCGGTATCGCGGGATCCGTTGACCGGCGAGGACCGACCGGTCGGCCACTATCTGGTCCGCGCGCAGGAGGATGACTTCGAGACGGCGGACGCGGCGCCGGCGCCGCTGGAGCGGCTAGCGCTGGAGCCGTCGGAAATGCTGCGCCACGCTCACGCGGAAGTGCTGGCCGTGTTGCGCGCCCTGGAACGCCGCTGGCATTATCCCCACGAGGCGCGGTTCGTAATCGAAAGCGGCCGACTGGTCGTGACGGACGCCGCTCCGGCCCGCCGGGCCGGGCGCGCCGCCGTGCGGTGGGCGGTGGATATGGCTGCGGAGCGCGGCGAGCCGGCGCTGCTGACGCGCGACGAGGCGCTCGCCGGCCTGACCGCCGAGGACATCCGTCAGTTCTGGAGCGAACCGCAGCCGGCGGGCGGCGCGCGCGCCCGCTCGCTGCTCGAGGCCTTCCGACGGGGCGCGCGGGCTGCCGGCCGACATCCCGACTTTGAGCTCTACCGCACCCTTTGTGAATGGTCCTTGAAACCGGGACGGCCGGCGATCCACGCAGAAACCGACGACCTTGGCGGGATTCGGATGGCGCGGCGGCTGGCGGCAGACGGCATTGTGTTTCGACCGGCGGCCGCGGCCGAGGATGCGGCGCCGCGCGCCGCGCGCGAACGGCGGACGGCCGAGGCCTGCCGCACGGCCGCGCGGGGACTGCCGGTGCTTATCGAGACCGCGGGGCCGCTGTCCGCCCCCCCCGCCGGCATCGGCTGGTTGCTCGTCTCGGCGAACGGGGCATGGCCGGACGGCGCGTTGTCGCATTGCCGCGGATATCTGGTGGCGACCCCGCGCGACGCGCTGCTCGCGGACCGTTGGGCCGAGTATGCCGAACTGCTGTTGCTGGATGTGCCGCGGCTGACGCGCGCCTGCCGGGGTCAATCCGCCGAGTCCGCGGATGCGCGGCCCGAGGAATTCGACATCGACGGCGTCGGCCAGTTGCTGGAAACGGCGGTGCGAAAGGCGCGATCCGTGCGGCACGACATCGCCGTTTGGGCGCGCGGTCTTGCTCCGGACGACCTCGCCGGCCTGCGTTTCTGCGCGCGCGCCGGCATCGTCGGGATCACCGTCCCGGTGGAGGCGGTTCCGGCCATGCGGATCGCGGCGGCCCAGGCGATGCCGCGGCGCTGAGCGCAGCGCATACGCGGATCGCCGTCAAGTCGGCGAGTCGTCCGCCGGGCGCGCGCAGCACGGTAACGTTGTCGCCCCGCGGCCCCCAGATCGCGGGATCGCTCGGTCCAAAGATCGCCACGGTGGGACAACCGAGCGCCGCCGCCAGGTGCGTGATTCCCGAATCGTTGCCGACATAGGCCGCGGATGCCGCCAGCACGGAAGCCGCGTCCACCAACTCGAGTCCCGTAACCTGTGGAACATCCGGGAGGGCCGCGTGCAGCGCCTCGGCCGGAACCGCGTCAGCCTCGCCCCAGAGAAAGAAGGGCGCCCAACCGGAGTCGCGCGCCGCGCGGGCGAGTTCCGCGAACCGGCCCGCCGGCCAGTTTTTGGACGGACTTCCGCTGCCCGCGTGCAGCGCCAGCGGCGCGCCGGTGACGCCCGCGGCGGCCAGGCGCGCGCGGCCCTCCGCTACTGCGGCGGCCGGCCAGTTGAGACGGGGCGCGGTGCCGGCCGCATAGATCGCCAGCGCCTCCAATGCCCGGAGCAGATGGTCGGTCGCGTGAATCGCGGGACCGACCGGCGAGACGTACAGCACCTGCCGGATGCCGGTGGATTTGAGGTTGCGGCAGACGGTGCCGTCGGGATCGTGCAGAAACGAAACGGCCAGGTCGAACGACCGCACGTAGCGGACCAATTCCTCGCCGAGTTCCGGCCGCAGCGAGTAGAAACGCGCGAAATGCGCCCGGTCGAGCGACTCGATTCGATCCGCCCAGCCTCCCACACGGGCCAGTTCGGCGATGTGCGGATAACCGACGACCTCGATGTGGGCTTCCGGCCACTGCGCGCGGAGCGCCTGCAGCACGGGAAGCGTCAGCACGAAATCGCCGATGGCGCCGCCGCGCAGCACGAGCAGGCGGGGGCGCAGGGTCATGCCAGCACCGTGAAAGCGAGGGTCAGCAACGCGGCGCCCACCGCGGCGGATGCGGCGCCGGCCGCCCGCAACCGTCCCGGCGTTCGGGTCACGGCCGCGGCCAGGTTGCGCAACCTCCAGGGCGCCGCGACCCACGTCATGCCCGCGGCGACCCAGACATAGCCCAGCACGGACAGGACGCGGCCGGCAGCGGCGGGATGCAACCGGGCGGCCTCCAGCAACGGCGCGGCGGCCAGCAGCAGCAGCCCGCCCAGCGCGCGCGGCCCGAGCAGTTCATCCATGAATGCCATGGCCGCCAGCCAAGCCGCGACGGCCGCGACATACAGCCAGGGTTTTACAAAATCGAAGGACCCCAGCGAGGCCGCGCGCACGAGGCGCGCGCACCAGAAAAAAGCCGCGGCGGAAAGCACCCGGCCGGCAAGGGCGTTCCGGGGAAAACCGGCCAATCCTCGACGCGCGGCCGCGGGCGTCGCACAGGCGATCACGCCGAGCACAATATGGGCCGCGCCGATGCCCGCGGTCCATTGGTGAAGCGTCCATTGCATGATGACGGTGTCCGACCCGGAAACATAGCCCCCGCGTCCCGGTTTGACGATGCTTTTTGCTTGTCCAAAATAATGCAACAAACGCCTTGACGCGATGGGTGCGGTTTTCGTATGTTGGCCGTGTCGCGCATGGAAAACGACGCATCGGGAAGCCCGGGGCGTAAGCAGATGCGTGGGATGCAACCATTGAGGAGTCGGAATATGAAGATGCTGCTGAAAGCGTTCCGTCGGCGTGGATTCACCCTGGTCGAGCTGCTGGTCGTCATCGCGATCATCGGCATTCTGGTTTCCATTATTTTACCGCAGATCAACAACGGCCTGTTCCGTGCTCGTTTGACGGCGGCCGCCGCCAACGGCCGCAGCATCGTCCAGACCATCATCATGCGCGATACCGAGGGCATGATTTCTGCGGTCAACTCGTGGCCGAAATACGGCGCGACCTTTGACGCCCCGAACTTCAGGTTCGACACGTCCAGCCGATTTTTCGACTACATGATCACGAGCGAGTGGATGACGGTCGGTTACAACTTCTTCACGGCTTCCGGCATCAAGTCCGCGACCGACCGGAATGACTTCCTCACCAACGGCAAGAACGCCTGGTGCATCGTCGGCGATATCAACGAGTCGTATTCTGAGACGGCGCCGGCGATGTTCACCCGCAACCTCGGCGGCGATTCGGCGAAACCGTTCGCTATCATGAATGCGACCTTGAGCGCGGACGCGAAAGGCTTCGTGGATCAACTGGCGGAGAACGCCAATCCGTTCGGCAAGCGCGGAATGGTCGTGGTGACGAAGGGACTCTCCTGCCCGCCGATCATGCGCGACGACCTGAAGCTCCTGACCTTCACCAACGAGTATTTCAAGCGCGTGGACATCAACGGCAACATGTACACGAACACGGTGTTGCGGCCGGGCACCGGCCTGTAATTCGGCCCGACCCTGTACGTTGCGCGGGCGCCCCTCTCTATCGCAGCGGTGGAGAGGGGCGCTGTGTTTTGACGCCGGCCCATTCTTCAGCGTGAAGGGGAAAGACTATGTGCGGCATCGTCGGCTACGTCGGCCCGCAACCCGCCGCGCCCCGCCTGCTCGAAGGTCTGCGCAACCTCGAGTATCGCGGCTATGACTCGGCCGGCGTGGCGCTGCTCGATTCGGGCGAACTGGTGGTGCGCAAGCGCGTTGGTCGGCTAGCCTGCCTGGAGGAGGCACTGGCGGCCGCACCGATCGAAGGACGCCTGGGGATCGGTCATACGCGCTGGGCGACCCACGGCGAGCCCTCCGAGGCCAACTCCCATCCGCACCTCGATTCCCGCGGTCGGATCGCCGTCGTGCACAACGGCATCATCGAGAATTACGCCGAGCTGCGCGTCGAACTCCAGCGCCGAGGCCATGTCTTCGCCTCGGAGACGGACACCGAGGTCATTCCCCGGCTGATCGAGGAGGAAGTGCGGGCGGGAGCGCCCTCGTTCACAGAGGCGCTGCGGCGCGCGCTGCGGCGGTTGCGCGGCGCCTTCGCGCTGGGCATCGTGACGCGAGATGAGCCGGACACACTGTACGCGGTACGCGAGGGCAGTCCGCTGATCGTCGGACTCGGCGAGGGCGAGATGTTCATCGCCAGCGACGTGCCGGCCATCCTGCGGCACATCCGCCGCGCCATTTACCTGCGCGACGGCGAGATGGCCGTCGTCCGCGCGGTCGGCGCCGAGGTCACCCGCCTCGACGGCTCAACGGCGGCGCCGGACCTCCGGGACGTGGACCTGCGACCGGAGGCGGCGGAGCGGGCCGGCTTCGAAACGTTCATGCTCAAGGAAATCCACGAGCAGCCGCGCGTCATTCGCGCGCTGCTGCAGCGCCACGTGGATGACGCCGGCCGACCGCAGCTCGAAGAGCTGGGCTTGAGCGCCGATTATTTTCATATTCTGCGGCGCGTGATGATTGTCAGTTGCGGCACCGCCTATCATGCCGCGCTCTACGGCAAGCTGCTGTTGGAGAACCTGACCGGGTTGGCGGTGGAGACAGACCTGGGCAGCGAGTTCCGTTACCGCGGGCCGCGCATCGAGAAAGACACGCTCGTGATTGCGGTCTCCCAGTCCGGCGAGACCGCCGATACGCTCGCCTCCGTGCGGCTGGCCCGGCGGAAGAAGTGCAAGATTCTTTCGATCTGCAATGTCCGCGGCAGCACGCTGGCACGGGAGAGCGACGCAGTGCTGTACACCGATGCCGGCCCGGAAATCGGGGTGGCCTCAACGAAGGCGTACACCGCGCAACTGGCCGCGTTCGTGCTGCTGGCCGTCCATATCGGGCGGCTCCGCGAGGAACTCGATCCGGCCCGAGCCATCGAACTGCTGGAAGGACTTCGCGCCGTGCCTGACGCGATTCACTACGTGCTGGATCGAAAGGATGCGATCCGCGCCGTTGCCGACAAGCACCACGACGGGCCGAGTTCGCTTTACCTGGGCCGTAAATACAACTATCCGACCGCACTCGAGGGGGCGCTGAAAAACAAGGAAATCTCGTACCAGCACGCGGAGGGCTATTCCGCCGGCGAACTGAAACACGGACCGATCGCGCTGATCAACGAATACCTGCCGGTCGTCTGCGTCTGCACCCGCACCCGGGACGAGGTGTACGAGAAGATGATCTCCAACATGAAGGAGGTCGAAGCGCGCCACGGCCGCATCATCGCCGTGGCCAACGACGGCGACGCCACCGCCGCCGCCCTCGCCGAAGACACGCTCTATGTTCCGGAAGTGCTCGAGGAACTCTCGCCGATCGTCAACGTCGTCACCCTCCAATTGCTGGCCTATTACGCCGCGATGGCCCGCGGCACCGACATCGACAAGCCGCGCAACCTGGCGAAGAGCGTGACGGTGGAGTAACGGCGGATTCGCCTGCCTCCGCCCGCCAGAGGCTCGGAGCCCGATAGCGGGGGTGGCGGACGTTCTCGCGCCGCTTCCGCACCGCGACAGGAGCGCGCAGATCCGGAGGGCCAACGACGCGGCCGCGATGCCCGGTCCGTGCGGGCAAGGCCAAGGCGCTGCAGGTTTATCTGCGCGCAGCATCCCGAAGGATTCGGCGTGACGGGGTGCGCAGGCCGGCCCATCAGCGCAACAATCGGATTCGCGGCCCCGGGGCGGGCGCGGCGTCAGCGCCCGGCGACGCCGTGCCCGGCGGGGACGGCGCGGGCGCCGGGGAATTACCCGGCGCGATCACAGCGGCATACCGTTCCCGCAGGCGGATGTACCGGTCGTTCAGCTCGCGGAGCGAGCGCAGCACCGCCTCATGCGCCTGCTCGGACTCGGCCAACGCGCGGCGGGCTTCGTCCGCCGCGCGGCGTTCGGTGGCGACCTGCGCGTCGGCCAGGCGTGCCCGTTCCTCGGCCGCCGCGTTGACGGCGACCACTTCCTCGCGCAGCGTCTGCAACTCGCGCATTTTCTGCTCGAGCTCGGCGGTCAGCGTGTCGTGCGTCCGGGCGAGCGCAAAGTAGGCCGCCGCCCAGTCGCGCGAGGGGCCCTGTTCGGCGACTTCCTCGCGCTCGCGGCGATACCCCTGGATTTCCTGCTGCGCCCCCTCCAGCGCCGATTGCAGACGGATCAGTTCCTGCTCCGTCTGCCGCAACCGGGCCGTCAACTCCTCCTCGCGTTTCCGCGCCGCCTCCCATTCCCGGTCATGGCGCTCATGCCACTTGCGCGCCTCATCCAGAAGGGCGTCCCGTTCACGTGCCAGCGCCTGCCAGATGATCCGTTCCGGCGGTCCTGCAATTCCATCGGCGGACGGCTCCGCCGCGGCGACGGACGCCGCCCATCCCTCGGTTCCGGTCTCGGACGCAGCGGCGGGGACCGAAACCGACGAAGGCCCGGCGCTCGCCGCCGTCAAGGTCGCGACCAGGTCGGGAAACAATTCGCCCAAGACGACGCGCCGACCATTGCGCACGTTGCGAACAACCGTATCCGGCGACAGGACGCCCTCCCGCAGCCATTCGGAAAACAGCCGCAGGTGACAGGGTCCGCCGGCATCGCCCTGATCGGTGGTGACGACCCATTCGATCTCGAGCAGCACTTCCTTCGACGCCGGCGTCCATGTTGCGCGATCCCGGCTGATCAGATCGTCCGCCGCGATACGCCCGTCCGCCGCCCACGCGCGAAGCGTTTCCAG
Organism: uncultured Verrucomicrobiota bacterium; assembly: GCA_964386675.1. GTDB lineage: Bacteria > Verrucomicrobiota > Kiritimatiellia > PWTM01 > PWTM01 > CALGXT01. Next base: position 13,522 of record CAYLTB010000001.1, on the reverse strand, counting down.
GTCGGTCGGCCCGTATTCGACGCCGTTGCTTTTTTGAAGAAACCAGCTCACGCGATGTGCCCGTGCGTCCGCCGTCACGGTTCCGGAATGAACAACTTCTGCCCCACGCGGATCATGTGCGCGTCCCGCAATTGATTGGCCTCGACGATATCCGCGACGCGCGCGCCATAGGCGGCCGCGATGGTGGACAGGCTCTCGCCGGGCTTGACCTCATGCTCCCAGCCGGCGCGGTTCGGCGCGCGCCGCGGCGGGACGCCCGTCCGTCCGCCGGCGCCGGAGGACTGCAGCAGCTCGGCCATGCGCTTGCTCAAAACCTCGACGATTTCCCGGCGGTCTTTTTCGCGAGCGGCCTCGCTGTCGCGCCACCGCTGCTCCAGCGCCGCGATCTTCTCCTCCAGCGCGCGCACGCGCGACAGGCCCGCCGTATCGGCCGCCCGCCGCGACTGGTCGAGATCGCGCCGCAACGCCGCCGCTTCCATTTCCAGCGTCTCGATGCGGCCCATGAGCCGGCGATCGCGCTCTTCGCGCAACAGTTCGTCCTCGCGCTGCTGCTGCGCTATCCGTCCGGGATCCTCCCAGAATCCGGCGCAACCGCACAGCAGCGCCATTCCGGCCGCCGCGATGGAGCAGGCTCGAAGCATGGAATCGTGAATAGCTCAACCGTCCGCGCGCATCAAGCGCAATGCGCCGCCCCGGCTCAGACCGTGCACCGGCCGCAGATCTCATGGGGCACCGGCGCGCCCTCGAAGAACCGCCGAGCGTTCTCGAGGGTGGTCTCGGCGATGTTGCGCAGCGCCTCCGCGGTGAAGAAGGCCTGGTGTGCGGTCACCACCACGTTCGGAAACGTCGTCAGCCGCGCCAGGACATCGTCCGCGATGCCGCCCGAAGACCAGTCCTCGAAGAAAATGTCTTCCTCTTCCTCGTACACGTCCAGACCGGCAGCCCCCACCTTATGGGACTTCAACGCCTCGATCAAGTCGCTGGTACGGATCAACTCGCCGCGGCCGGTGTTGATGATCGTGACGCCGTCCTTCATCCGCGCGATGGTGTCCGCGCGGATCAGATACCGCGTCTCCGCCGTCAGCGGGCAGTGCAGCGAAATCACGTCGGAGGCGCGGAACAGTTCGTCCAGCGCGGCCCACCGGCAACCGGAGACGCGTGCGAAATCTTCGTCCGGAAACGGATCGTACGCCAGCACCTGCATGCCGAAACCGCGCAGGATGCCGATCATCGCACGGCCGATGCGGCCCGCGCCGACGATACCGGCGGTCTTGCCGAACAAGTCGAATCCGAGCAGGCCGGCCAGCGAAAAATTGCCGTCGCGCGTGCGCGCGTACGCCTTGTGGATCTTGCGGTTGAGCGTCAACAGCAACGCGACGGCATGCTCCGCCACCGCGTGGGGGGAGTAGGCCGGCACGCGCGCGATCCGCAACCGACCGGCGGCCGCGGATAGGTCCACGTTGTTGTAGCCTGCGCACCTCAGCAGCACAAAGCGCGTGCCCCCCGTCGCCAGCGTCTCGACCGTCGGGGCGTCCAGCACATCGTTGACGAACGCGCAGACCGCCGGAACGCCTTCGGCCAGGCGCGCCGTATCCCGCCCAAGCCGCGGCCGCAGAAAGCGCAGGTCGAACCCGTACCGCGCGTTCGCCTCCTCGAGGAATTGCCGGTCGTAAGGCTTGGTGTCGAAAACGGCGATCGAGACGGCATTCACGGCGGTCGTTCTTTCTTTGTGCGTCCGGCTGCGCTAGATTCAATATACGCGGTTCGACGGGTGTTGCCACCGTCGGACGGCGACTCGGGTTCTGATGGGCGAACGCATCCTGATCCGCAACGCGCTGCTGTGGACGGCCGTGGACCGTCCGCCGATTCCCGACAGCGGGGTCCTGGTGGAGGACGGGCGCATCGCGGCGGCCGGCCGCCGCCTGCGCGCGCGCGCGGATGTGCGCATCGACGCGGACGGCGCCCTGCTGATGCCCGCGTTCGTGCAGACGCACCTGCACCTCTGCCAGACGCTCTTCCGCGGCGCGGCGGAGGACGAACCGCTGCTGCCGTGGCTGAACCGCTTCATCTGGCCGCTCGAAGCCGCCCATGACGAGGATTCGATCCGCGCCTCCGCCCGCCTGGCCTGCGCTGAACTGATCCGCGGCGGCACGACGACGTTTCTCTCCATGGAAACGGTGCGCCACACCGGCGCCGTGTTCGAGGCCGTCGCCGAGGCCGGACTGCGCGGTTTCATCGGCCATTGCCTGATGGACGAGACCGGCGGCTACCCTCCGCTTGCCGTGCCCGTGGAGGACTCGCTCGCCGATTGTGAACTGCTGCTGCGCCGGTGGGAGGCCCATCCGCGGCTCGGTCTCGCCGTGGCGCCGAGGTTCGCGCTCAGTTGCAGCGCCGCGAGTCTGCGCGAGGCGTCCGCCTACGCGCGCGATCGCCGGCTGATCCTGCACACGCATGCATCGGAACAGACCGCGGAGGTCGAGTGGGTCCGACAGCGCACCGGTCGGCGCAACGTGGACTACCTGCACGCCGTGGGCATCTCCGGGCCGACGGCCTGCCTGGCGCATTGCGTACACCTCGACGACGGCGAACGGCGTCTGCTGGCCGAAACCGGAACGCGCGTGCTGCACTGCCCCACGGCCAACGCCAAGCTGGGCTCCGGGATCGCGCCGATCCCCGAACTGCTGGCGATGGGCGTGTGCGTCTCGATGGGCGCGGACGGTGCGGCCTGCAACAACCGGTTGGACATGTTCGAGGAAATGCGGATGGCCGGGCTCGTACAGAAACTGCGATTGGGCCCCTCCGCGCTGCCCGCACGTGAAATTGTGCGGATGGCCACCGAGGGCGGCGCCCGCGCGCTGGGTCTGGACGCCCAACTCGGCACGCTGGACCCCGGCAAGCGCGCCGACCTGATCTTGGTCGATCTTTCCGGCGCCCACGCCGTGCCCTCGGAAGATCCCGCCGTCACGCTGGTTTATTCCGCCCGGGCCACCGACATCGTCCTGACCCTGTGCGATGGACGGATTCTTTTCGAGGACGGCCGCCTGACGACCCTGGACGAGGAGCGAACGCGGGCCGAGGCCCGCGCGCAGCGCCGCCGGGTACTGCGGCGCGCCGGCCTGGCGTGAGGGCGGGCCGCTCGCCCACGGGGTGTCAGCTCGGTTCGACAGAACGCCCGTCTCAGTCCGGCTCGTTCACGGCGCGCAGAATCCGCGCGCGCTCGCGCAATCCCTCTCGATGCAAGTTCGAGAACAGCTCGCGCACCGCGGCGTCGGGCGCCAGGCGCGCGGCATGACCGTAGAGCGCCAGCAACTGCTCGTCCAGCTTCAGGGCGATGTCCACGACTTCCTCGACGGTCATATCGGCGCGGATTTCGAGCCGCTGGATCGCCTCCTGCACGGACTCCGGCGCGTACTTGAACCAGGATTCCAGCACCGGCCGCGCGGCATGGGCCTCAAAGGACTTCAGCTCCTCGTCCATGGCCTGCTCGTGACGCCGCAGATATTCCAGGACCATGCGCACCCGTTCTTTGGGCGCGATTTGCTCCAGCCGCTCGAAATAGGCGGCCAAAGCGCGGTGAAACCCGCGGGCCTTTTCCAGGATGTCGCGTGTTTGCTCGAAGGGCATGACCGCACCCCCGCCGCGGCGGGCCCCGCCGCGCCTTTGATTATAGCACAACCCGCGGCGCTTCCCAACGCGGGCCGCGTTTTCCGCGGCGGCACAGCGCCGACGCTGTCCCCCCGCCGGCGCGCGCGGGCGCGGCGCTGGCCGGGCCGTGAACGGCGGCCTACAGGCTGATCAGCGTGAACACCATCACGAGCAGCGCGACGGTCTCGACCACGCCGAGCGTCATGAGGTAATTGCCGAAGCCCTGGCCGGTCTCGGCCAGCGCATCGGCCCCTGCGGCGCCCGCCTTGCCCTGGAACCAGGCGGAGACGCCGATGCCGAGTCCGCCCAGCAGCCCCGCCCCCAGCATGAGCCCGATTTTCGGCAGCGATTCCGCGCCGGCGGCGGCCAGCTTCCCGAGCATATTGTTCATCAGGATGAAGCCGTAGATCGTCTGCGACATCGGCGCGCCGATGAAGGTGACGAGAATGAACGGCGCCGCCTTGCTCTGCGCGTAACACTTCTTCCACGCGCCGATGGCCGCCATGCCCGCCGTACCCGCGCCGAGCGCCGAGCCGGCCGCCGAAAGCCCCAGCGCCGCCGCCGCACCAAATTGGCCCCACAGTTGCATTGCCGTTGCATCCATGTCCGATCTTCTCCTTACCTGTTCCGTTTTCCGCGGTTCGACATCCTATATCTTGTCCTCGGACGCGCCCGCCGCCCGCGCGAACGGCCGGTAGGGCAGTCCGGTCCACTGCATCCCCAGGTGCCCCGAAAACTCCAGCGTGTTCAGCCGCACGCCGTGGACGATCACGCCCATGCCGGCCAGTACGAGGTTCAAGGCGTGGCCGACAAAAAGAATCAGCGCCGCCGCGACTCCGCGGCCCAGTCCGATCGGGCCGCCGCTGCCCAGCGCGATGTTGTTGAAGGCCTGCGCCACCGACACGGTCGCCGTGCCCACCGCAAAGAGGCGGATATACGAAACGATGTCCACGAAGCTGCTGACGAGGTTCAGCGGCAGCATCACATGATTGAACCACTCGGTCTTCAACTGTTTGACCGGCGTCATGAAAAGCACGATCAGCAGCACCCCGCCCGCCAGCGCGCCCAGCATGAAGCGCGGAAAGGGCCGGTTCAATACCATCGCGTTGGCCGCGAAATACATCACCCACGTGATGGCCAGCCAGCCGAGCTGCGCGAACGCCTGCGGCGAGCGCCGCTGGCGCGCCATATTCCAGACGTGCGCGATGCTCAATTGCACCGCGCCGATCAGGAAGCACAGCCCCATCACGGTCTCGTTTCGGGTCAGCGAAGGCACGAGGGGGCGCCACGTCAGGCCGAACCAGGTCCCGGTCAGCATACCCCAGACGATCGTACAGACGCTCATGATCAGCATCAGCGCGATTGCCGGATTCGGCCGGCCGCCCCTCCGCTTCCGTGCCCAGACGGTCAGGCCGAGGAACAGGACGCCGTAGCCCGCGTCGCCGACGAGCATGGCGAAGAACAGGCTGAAGAACAGCAGGAACACGGCGCTGATATCGATTTCGCGGTAGCCCGGGAGAATGCCGACCAGCCGGAAGATCGCCTGAATCGGCCGGACCCAGCGCGGATTGCGGATCAGGGTCGGAACGGGCTCGCCGTCCTTCGGCGTCTCGATCAGCACGCCCCAGCCGCCCTGTGCGGCGCTCTGCCGGATACAATCGGCGCTGTCCTCGGGGCAATACCCCTGCAACCAGGCGACACGCTGCGCCGAGCCCATGCCGGCCGCCGCCTGCAGCAGCGCCATCCGATCTTCCGCCTCCGCGGCCTGCGCCGCCACCGCGGCGCGGTCGCCGGCAAACACCTCGAGCGCGAGCCGGTTCCGTTCCAGCGCCGACTCCGCTTCGGCGATTCGCCGGTCCATTTCTCCCAGCCCGATCTCCGGCAGCCGCACTTCGGCGCCCGCCGGTGCGGGCGCGTCCGCCGGCCCGATGACGGCGAAATAGGTCGCCTCCCGGGTCCGGCCCAGCACCCGCAGCACCGTCCCGGGCGGCGCCACGGGTTCCTGCTTCGGCTCGACCTGATAGAGTCGAACGCTCAACCCCTTGCCCGCCAGCGCGCGCGCAGCCGCGGGATCGAAGTCGCCGAACGGCGCGATGCGCTGCCGTTCGTGACGCAGCGTCTCCAGCCGTTCCATCAGGTTCTGGCGCTCATGGATGCAGTCCCAGATGGCCCGGACGATCTCCAGCGGCGGGCGGCCCGACGGCGCGGCCGCGGAGCGCTCGGGAAGCACCTCGAGGGCGCGCCGGTAGTACGCCAGATCCTTGCGGGCCGCCTCCACCGAATCGTTCTCCGGGGGCCGGACGTGTTCGAGGTGGAGCACCCCCAGCTCGCGGAGGTGTTCGAGGGTCGCCTCGCGCGCCGAGTCCAGACACAGCACCGTCACCCGTTTCATCGGGACGATCATGCTGCGCGCTCCTTTTCGACCGACTTGCCTTTGGCGATCTTCGAGCGGGCGACCTCGGCGGTCATCTGGTCGCCGAGGAAGATGCGGATCACCCGGATATGCTCGCGCGCCTCGGGTATCTTGACCTTCTCGAACAGGTTCACGCGCTGGCTCGTCGTCCGCAGTTCCTCGGCGATGCGGCGGCGCTGCTCCTCCAACACGGCCAGTTCCGCCCGCCGGCGAGCGCCCTGCTCCAGGGCCGCCAGGCCGTCATCCACCCAGGGCGGCGAGTCGTGCAAGTCGGGCAGGCGCCGCTCAAACCGGAGCGACTCCAGCACCGGGATCGAGACGCCCGCGATGTTGCCGACGCCGAGGCGCCGCTCGACGATCCGCAGATATTCTGCGAAGGGAAACGCCTCCGCGAACAGTCGAATCCAAGGCGCCATCGCCGCGCGCGCCGCCCGCTCCTCGTCCCGCTTCTTCTCGATCGCCGCGTCCATTTGACGCACTTCCAACTGGAGCTGCTGCTTCTTGAGCAGCAGCGTCGGCAGATAGCGCTCGAAGCGCGCCAGCGCGTCGCGCTGCGCCTTCAGCTCGTTCTTTGTATGTTTGATCCGGGCCATGGTCGGAGGCCAGAAACCGCCCGTTATTGTCCGGGAATGGACGGTCCGGGGTTACTCCATTCGGGGGGTCGGTCCTTCCGGGCCGACGGTTGCCGTGGACGGCTCATGATTCCCTCGCGGTAACGACGGCGGTTTCGGCCAGAATTTCTCCGTCAGCTTTGTCGGAATGCCGGTCTCCTCCGGTTCGAAACAATCGCTCAAAATCTGCCAGCCGAGATCGAGCGCCTTTTCCAGCGGGATGTTGACCGAGAGGTCCATCATCTCGTTCTCGAATCGCAGCCCATATTTCAGCAACTTATTATCCCACGCGCTCATCCGGAAGCCCATGGACTGCTTCTCGAGCGTCTCTCGGTAGGCCGCGTAGAGCTGGATCATCGTGTTCATGATGGTCCGGTGGTCTTCCCGCGTGCGGTTGTTCACGAGCTGCTTCAGGCGGCTGAGCGAGCCGAACGGTTCGATGCGGCCGTGGCGCAGGTAGAACTGCCCCTCGGTGATGTAGCCGGTGTTGTCCGGCACCGGGTGCGTGACGTCGTCGCCGGGCATCGTGGTGACGGCCAGTACGGTGATCGAGCCGGCCGTGTCGAAGTCCACCGCCTTCTCGTAGCGGGCGGCGAGCTGGCTGTAGAGGTCGCCGGGATAGCCGCGGTTCGACGGAATCTGCTCCATCGTGATCGCGATCTCCTTGAGCGCGTCGGCGAAATTCGTCATGTCCGTCAGCAGGACCAGCACGCGCTTGCCCTGGAGCGCGAACTGCTCGGCGACGGCCAGCGAGATATCCGGCACCAGCAGGCACTCCACCGTCGGATCCGCCGCGGTGTGGATGAACAGCACGGAGCGGGACAACGCCCCCTGCTCCTCGAGCAGGTCGCGAAAGAACAGGTAATCGTCGTGCTTCAGCCCCATGCCGCCGAGGATGATGAGGTCCACCTCCGCCTGCAGCGCGATGCGCGCCAGCAGCGGGTTATACGGCTCGCCGGCGATCGAGAAGATCGGCAGCTTCTGCGACTCGACCAGCGTGTTGAACACGTCAATCATCGGGATGCCCGTGCGGACCATGCGGCGCGGAATGATGCGCTTGGCCGGGTTGACGGACGGCCCGCCGATGGGAATCAGGTTCTCCTGGATCGCCGGGCCGCGGTCGCGCGGGGCGCCGCTGCCGGTGAACACGCGGCCGAGCAGCGCATCGGAGAACGGAACCTCCATCGTATGCCGCAAAAATCGCACGTGCGCGTCGGTCGAGATGCCGCGGCCGCCGGCGAAAACCTGGAGGTCCACGCGGCCGCCTTCGAGGCGGATCACCTGTGCGAGCGACGTTCCGTAGCGGGTCTCGATCTGCGCCAGCTCGCGATAGGACACATCGCTGGCGCGGACGGTCACGACGTTGCCGGCGATGCGTTCGATCCGGGTGTACACCTTATGCATAGTCGGCGGCCTCCGCGATCAGCTGTTCGATCCGGCGCTCGATGGCCGGAAAATCCTCGTGGTCCTGCGCGACGCGGTTCCAGTCGCGTGTCGTTTGGGTCAACCGCTGGAAAAAGCGGCGCGCTTCGTCCTTGGACTCAAACTTCATCGGCGTCTGGAGGATCCGGTGGATGCGCTCGAAGACGTAGCGTTGCCGGTCGGCCGGCGTCGCCGCGTCCACCTCGTGAAAGGCGTCCTGCTGCAGGTACACCGCATCCAGGTACTCCGCCTTCAGGTACACGACGAAGTCCTCGATCGTGGTGCCCTCCTCGCCGACGACCTTCATCATCTGGCTGACCTCGTTGCCCTGCCGCAGCACGCGGCGGGCGTGCTCCACCTGCTCGCGCTTCACGATGCCATCGTACTTGCTCCAGCTCTCGAGCGGATGAATGGCCGGATATCGGCGCTGGTCGGACCGCTCCCGCGAGAGGCCGTGGAAGGCGCCCACCACCTTGAGCGTGCTTTGCGTGACCGGCTCCTCGAAATTGCCGCCGGCAGGGCTGACGGTGCCGCCGATCGTCACCGAGCCGGTGGTCCCATCCTTCAACCGCACGACGCCGCCGCGCTCGTAGAAGGCCGCGATGACCGATTCGAGGTAGGCCGGGAAGGCCTCCTCGCCGGGGATTTCCTCGAGGCGGCCGGACATCTCGCGGAGCGCCTGCGCCCAGCGCGACGTGGAATCGGCCAGCAGCAGCACATGCAATCCCATCTGGCGGTAGTACTCCGCGATCGTCACGGCAGTGTAAACGGAGGCCTCCCGCGCCGCGACCGGCATCGAGCTGGTATTGCAGATGATCAGCGTGCGCTCCATCAGGCTCCGGCCCGTGCGCGGGTCGGTCAGCTCCGGGAACTCGCGCAGCGTCTCGACCACCTCGCCGGCGCGCTCGCCGCAGGCGGCAATGATGACGATGTCCACGTCGGCATAACGGCTGGTGAGCTGCTGGAGCACGGTTTTGCCCGCGCCGAACGGGCCGGGAATGCAATAGGTGCCGCCGCGCGCGACCGGGAACAGCGTGTCCACGATGCGGATCTTCGTCGTCAGCGGCTGGGCCGGCGCGAGGCGCTCGGCATAGGCGCGAATCGGCACCTTCACCGGCCACGACTGCATCAGGCGCGCCTCGCGGACCTGCCCTTCCTCGTTTTTCAGCCGGGCGATGACGTCCGCTACCCGGTGCTCGCCGCGGGGGGCGATTTCCTCGACGGTCCACGCACCGCGCCAACCGAACGGCACCATGATCCGGTGCTCGAAAATACCCTCGGGCACCGTTCCGAGCGTTTCCCCCGCGGTCACCGAAGCACCCGGCCGGACTTTCGGAGTGAACGGCCAGGCGCGGTCCCGCGGCAACGCGTCGAGATATTTCCCCCGCTGCAGAAAGAAGCCGCACTCCGCCGCCAGTTGCGGCAGCGGGTTCTGCAATCCGTCAAAGACCTGGGTGAGCAAACCCGGACCGAGTTCCACGACGAGCAGCTCGCCGGTGAACGCCACGGCGTCGCCCTCCTTGAGGCCGGTCGTGTCCTCGAACACCTGCAGTTCGGCATAACGGCCGCGAATGCGGATGACTTCGGCCTTCAACCGAAGGTCGCCGGTCATCGCAAACGCGACTTCGTTCTGTATGACCGGCTTGTCGAATTCCACGGTGATCAGGTTGCCGCTTACGCCGACGATTTTTCCGGTGTTATCGCTCATACATCGCTCATTTCGAATTATGTGAGGGCTGCGGTCCGGCCTCGATCGCCGCCAGCAGGGCGTCGAATTTCGCGCGCCCGGCGTCGTCGGTAAGCGCGGCCCACCGTTCGGCAATGCGCAATTTCAGCGCAAACGCAAAGACGGCCTCCCGGCCGAAGGGACGTCCCCGGGCTAGGTCCTCGACCGCACGCCAGCGACCGCGGTCCAGTTCCATTTCGCGCTCGATCGGCGATTCCTTCACGAACGCGTCGGTCACGCTTTGCTCGATTCCGCCATCCCAACCGGGATGCGGGCGGCGGACCCACCGCGCATCGCCGCCGTAGCGGGCGCCGCGGGCCGCGGCCGCGGCGTTGCGCAACTGGATCTCGCGGGCCGCCCACGCGCCCTCGAATCCCGGCGCGTCCGGATCGAGACGTCCGTCCAGCAGGCGGTCGAGCGCCGCCAGGTCATCCGGCGTCAGTACGCCGACGCAGCGGCTGCGGAACTCCGCCGCCGGAAACGGCGGCGGATCGCCCCAGAACAACAGCGGCAGGCTGGCGGTCAGATATTCGTAACTCATCAACCGACTCCACGGGCCGACGCGCCGCGCCTCACGCCGGCGGCGCCGCCGCCTTGCCTTCGGCGGCGCGATGGACGATTTCGGCCAGGTGCGGACGCAGAAACGCGCACAGCGCCTCGGCGATCGCCTTCTTTGTGAACTCATGCACGACATGCCGGTCGGAGATCGCCACGCGAAAACCCTTGAAAATGCCCGTATCCGTATGGATTTCCACGCCCTGCACGAGGTGCTGTCGGTATTTGTCGGCGAAAAAGCGGATGATTTCCTGCTGGTCCTTCTCGCCGATCAGGATCTGGATGCGGTTCTCCGAGCCGCCGCGTTCCACATAGGCCTGCGCAATCCGCAACAGGATGTCCTTCAGAAACGACGTGTCCATCGCCTGATCCACCGACTCGTCGACGATATTCTCCAGGATATTCTCGACGCCCTGGCCGACGGTGATCAACAGGTCGCGCGCGGCCTGTTCCAGCGTTTTCCGGCTCCGCTCGACAAAGACCTGGGACTCCCGTTCGGCCTTCGCGAGGATTTCCTTGGCGTTGGCCTCCGCCTCACGGACGATCGCGGCCGCTTTTTCTTTGGCCTGGGCGACAATCCGCGCGGCCTTGGCCTCCGCCTCGCCAATCGCTTCTGTTTGTATCCGCTCGATCAGGTGTTGAAGGTCTTCGGACATCGGCGCACTCCCTTCCGGCGTGAACACGCCCTCGAATGGACGCACCCGACCGGGCGGCGCCGCAACAACGAGGGGCGTTGAATATAGGAACAGCGGGGCTTCGCTTCAAGCCTGAATCTCGCGCCCCGCCGTTGACGGCGACGTCCCCCTCCCCTACGCTCGCCCCGTTTCCGGTACTTTTGCAGGGAGCGAATGCGATGGACCGTGAAGATCGGGTGGCGGTGTTCCGTCTCGGCGAGGGGCGCCTGCCTTCGCCGGTGCGGCTGACGACGCATTTCGGCGACGGAATTGCGAATTATGTCCCGGACACGGCCGCTGTGCGATGGCGGTTGGAAGTGGGATCCGGCGCGGATGTACCCGAATGGCTTTTCGAACGGGCCGGTCCCCGCGAACACATCTTCTTCGATCCGGCCCGCACTCGGGCGGTGGTGGTCACCTGCGGCGGTCTGTGCCCCGGACTCAATACGGTGATCCGCTCGCTGGTGCTCGAACTGCACCACAACTACGGCGTGCGCGAGGTGTTTGGGGCGCGCTACGGTTATCAGGGCTTGGTCCCGTCGTTCGGGCACACGTGGCTGCGGTTGACGCCCGAATTTGTGGATTACATTCACCAGTCCGGCGGCACCGTGCTGGGCACCTCGCGGGGCGAGCAGGACATCGGCATCATGGCCGACACGTTGCAACGGGAGCGTTTCGATCTGCTCTTCTGCGTCGGCGGAGACGGAACCCTGCGTGGCGCCGCTCGCATCGCCGCGGAGTTGCGCCGCCGCGGCGCGCCCATTGCGGTCGTCGGTATTCCCAAGACGATTGATAACGACATCCCCTTCGTCTCGCCGTCATTCGGCTACGCGACCGCTGTCGAACAGGCGGCCCGCGTGGTCACCGGCGCGCACATGGAGGCGCGCTCCGTGTACAACGGCGTCGGCCTCGTCAAGCTGATGGGGCGCGATGCCGGCTTCATCGCCGCCGGCGCCGTGCTGGCCAGCCAGGAGGTCAATTATGCGCTGATCCCCGAGACCCCGATCGTCTGGGAGGGCGACGGGGGTTTTCTCGAAGCGCTGCGGCGCCGGCTGGAAGCGCGGCATCACGCCGTCGTCGTGGTCGCCGAGGGCGTGGCGCGGCAGGTGGGCGGCGGGGAAGCCGTCCCCGCCGACATCGGCCCCTGGCTCAAGGAGCGCATCGCGCGCCATTGCCGCGAGCGACAGACCCCCGTGGATATCAAGTACCTGGATCCGAGCTATTTTATTCGCAGCGTCCCGGCCAACGCGATGGACAACCTGTTGTGCGACCAGATGGCCCGCGCCGCCGCGCACGCCGCGATGGCGGGCCGCAGCGGGATCGTTATCGGCCGCGTGCACAACCTCTGCGTTCACGTACCGATGGAAAAGATCGCCGCGGAGACCAAACGCGTGGATCCCGAAGGCGAGCTGTGGCGCTCGGTACTGGCCTCCACTGGCCAGCCGCACCGGTGGACGTGAGGACGGGCAGCAGAAGACCATCCGCGCCGCCGAACGGGATACGCCCCGGCCGGCGACCGGCGCGCGCCGCACGGTTCCGGGCCGACAGGCGGCCGCATGCGGAACGAAAACTCCAGGAAGCTCGCATCCACCATGTTGCTCTTGTTTGATTACGACGGGGTGATCGTGGATTCCTTCGCACCGCTGTTGGCCCTGTGCGCCGCGGCGCAGCGCGAACTGCGGCTCGGTCGCGCCCCGACACCGGATGATTTTCGCACCGGTCCGAACCTGACGTTCGACGAGATCGGCCGCCGAATCGGTATCCCGGAGGACCGCGTGGCGGATTACGCGGCGCGCATTTTTTCGCGCCAGCAAACGGAATGGAATCCCGCCCCCTTCCCGGACATCCCCGCCACGCTGTTGCAACTGGCCCGGCGGCATACCCTCGCCGTGGTCACCGCCAGCCGGAGCTCATCCGTTCAAGCCTCGCTCCGGTCGTTCGGTCTCGAGGCGGCCGTGAGCCGGGTGATGGGCGGTGAATCCGGCGACAACAAATCCGTTCGGATCGCGCGGGCCATCCGGGAGTTTCAAGCCGCCCTGGCTGACACCTGCATGATCGGTGACGCCGTAAGCGATATCCGGGCCGGCCGAGCGGCCGGCGTTCATGCCGTCGCCGTCGCCTGGGGATTCCAGGATCGGGCCTTGCTCGCGCGGGAAGGGCCGGACGTAATCTTGGACCGGCCGGCCGAATTGCTTACGCTGGAACACCGCCTCAAGACGGGGGCCGCGCCGGCCGCCGCATCCGGAGACCTCGCGAAATGAAATTCCGCTATGACACATCCGGCCGCTGGTACAAGGGAAACACGCACATTCATAGCACGGCCTCGGACGGCGGACGGACCGCGGACGAGCTGGCGGCGATGTACGCGTCCGCCGGCTACCATTTCCTTTTCCGCACCGACCACTGGACGGCCTCGGACACCGCGGCCGAGCCGGGAAACGATCCCCTGCTCTGGCTGGACGGCATCGAACTCGAC